>JANNDD010000622.1:0-11038 GCA_031387365.1 Armatimonas sp.
TGTGGTTGCATCCCTGGGACAATGGCTCAATAGGGGGAGATCAGCTCGCGCACGGGCTATGGGGAATGGCTACGGGTGGTGCGGGTGGTGCGGGGCTCGGGCTTGGTGGGACGGCGTTTATACCCCGTGGTGGCTCGGATCTGGCGTTTTCTGCGATGGCAGAGGACATGGGGCTCTTTGGGCCCATCGCCGTTTTGCTCTGTCTTTTGGTGATTTTCTGGCGGGGCCTCGCCATGGTTCCCAGGGCCCGCTCTGAGTTCGAGCGCTATCTGGCCGCCGCACTCACAACACTGATTGCCTTGCAGGGACTTGTGATTACAGCAGGCTGTCTGGGGCTGCTCCCACTGACGGGAATCTCGCTGCCGCTGGTGGCCTACGGGAAATCATCGGTGGTGATGATCTGGGTGAGTATTGGGCTCTTGCTGGGGATCTCGCAGAAGGCGCAGCACGATCCGGAGCTTGTGCCGCCGTATGTCCACAAAGGCCTGAGCCGACTGATGCTCGCCTTGACGTTGCCACTGCTGTTGTGCATGGTCACAGCGCTTGCGGCGCAGACCGTTCTCGCTAATCGTAACGCGCTCTTGCTGGTTCGCACCCCCGATGCGGATAGAGTGATCCGTACGCACCGGAACCCACGCCTGCTCGCTATCGCGAAACAGATCCCTCGGGGGCGCTTGCTGGATCGCAACGGCAAGCCGCTCGCACAGACAATCAATGGCAAGCGCCTCTATCCGCTGGGTCAGGCGACTGCCCATCTGGTTGGGGTACTCTCTCCCGCGCTCGGTGGGCCAACGGGCTTCGAGGATTCCCTCTCCGCGCCGCTTCAGGGCATGGAGGACTGGAGCCAAGCGCTGGCACTCTGGCGTGGAAAAGACCTTCCCGGGTTCTCGCTGCCTGAGGGGAAAGATGTGAAGCTCACACTGGACAGTGCGCTTCAGGAAGCTTCACTCAAGGCAATTGTGAAGGCGGCGAGTCGCCTAAAAGATAAGACAACGGGAAAACCCAAGCGCGCTGGAGCCGCCGTGGTGATTGATATTGCGACAGGAGGTATTCTGGCCGCTGCAACGGCTCCGACCTACGATCCAACTAAGCCCGTGACTGAGACGGTGGGTTCTCCTCAAGTCAATCGGGCAACGAATGGTCTCTATCCACCCGGCTCCGCATTTAAGCCCGTGACGGCGGCGGCGCTACTAAAATCCGGACAAGGCGACACCAAGCTCTCGGGTGGTACGGGGGGGCGCGAGAAAATCACCTGGAAGGTCGGTAGCCAGCGCTACGCACGCAGTGTCACCAACAACGATGGCGAGGCACTAGGCGGTAAGCTCAGCCTGACTGAAGCGCTGGTGCACTCCTCTAATATCTTCTTTGCGCATGCTGGGGTTGCGGTTGGGGCGGAGGCGCTCCAGAGCATGAGCGGGCAGTTTGGCCTCACACACGGCCCTGTGGCTGCCAAGTGGGAAGCGGAGCTAGTCGACATTGCCTATGGTCAGGGAAGCCTGCTCACCACGCCCCTGGAGCTGGCCGGAGTGGTTCAGACGATCGCAAGTGGGGGCGTGCGCCGCCGCCCACACTTTGTACTCGCCGACAAAACCGAGGCGCTAGCAACTCCGATCACACCCGAGCAAGCTGCTATGATCGCCAAGGCACTGGGAGACGTATCTCGGCGCGGAACTGCACGCGGGATCTTTAGCTCTCTCCCGTTCTCGGTGGCCGGAAAGACAGGCACCGCTCAGACTGGTAACGGCGACAAACAGAGCCACTCCTGGTTTATCGGCTTCGCTCCCGCGCAGAATCCTAAGATCGCCTTTGCTGTGCTTATCGAGAACGGCGGCTACGGGGCAAAATCCGCTGGCCCCGCGGCGCGTGAGATTCTCCGGGCATGGAGCAAGTGAGCGCGTTGACGACGACGACACCAGAGCCGGTTCAGAGCCTCGCTGTCGTGATCTCGGCACGCTCCGCCACTTTCTCAACAGACCGCGCAAGGCTCTGAGGCATAGTGTCTTCAAGCTGAGGTGTGGAGCGAATGCGACGGCTGAGAATGCGGCACTGAGTAAGGTAAGCCTGTGCCATCGTTGCCTCACCCTTGCCTTTGGCCTCCTGCGCGGCCTGGGCTAAGTTCAGGCTAAGCATCATTATCTGGGCTCCTGGGGTCAGGTCACTACTCAGGGACGTTGTTTGTGAGAGAGTGAGGGGATTGCTTTCTTGCAGGCGAAGAAGCGCTAGTGCCTCCGGGCCACGACCCTGGTGCAGAAGTGTGAGGGCAGTGCTGAACCGAACGTACTGGAGATCCGACTCCGCCTTGGGATGGGGAGACCGCAGGCGCTGGCGGGCTGCCTGAGCTCCACCAAGAAGCAGCAGCGCTGCCAGAGCACTGCCGAACAAGAGACGCGATTGCAGAATTTGGGGCATGGGTTCTCCACTGTGTTGACCTTCACTAATTGAATTTTTTATTGGTATCTCTGCCAACAAAATAGAGAGTGCAAAATTTCTGTTACAATGCGACCTAACGAACTCAAACAGAAAGTGATGATCTATGTCAGATAAGCTACGCCTCAGGTTGCTCCTGAGCGTCATGATGTTTTGCCTTTATGCTGTCTGGGGAGCTTGGACTCCCATCATGGCAGCAACTCTCGGAGATCGCTTGGGCGCGACCGGCGTGCAGATTGGGGCTGCCTATGGCGTGCTCTGGCTTGCCTGTATCATCTCGCCCTTTATTGGCGGGCAGCTTGTGGACCGCTTCATGCCCTCACAGATCTTTCTAGGGATCTCCTCAGCGGTCTGCGCCGGGGCAGCCTGGATGATGTCGCAGCAGCACAGCTACGCCAGTTTTATGCTCTGGATGTGGGTCTGGGCGCTCTTCTTTGCCCCGACCCTGGGAATTACCAACTCGATTGCAATGTCCCATTTGGGCAAAGAGATAGATCAGGAAGGCGATAACTCACGCGAGCGCTTTATCGGAATCAGTAAGAACTTCACTATTGGCTGGGCAGTAGTCGCTATCGGCAGCATTATCGGGCTTTTTGCGACAGGAAACTTCAGCTTCGAGGGAGTTCCGACCCTGGTGACTCTGGGCGTTCTCTCGATGCTGTTTATCTTCTTTTTGGTCTTTCAGGATCTGTCGAAGCCAGCCGATGTCGAGCGCTCTTTCTCCGTGGTGCGGACGGCGGGAACGATTGGCTGGATTATCTCCGCAATTGTGCTGACCATCTGGCTCAAGTCAAGCGGGCCGGTTGCCAAAGGAACTTGGGCCCCGTTTGAGGAGATGCAGCTGACAGCAGCGTTTGGGGTAATTCTGACGATCATTGCGTTTTTTCTGCCCAATACACCGCCGTCCAAAGAGACAAAAGACCCCTGGGCCTTTAAGAAAGCCTTTGTGCTCTTCAAGACCGTCCCCGGCTTCTCGATCTTCCTGCTGATCTCACTGATTGTCTCCACTGAGTTTCAGTTCTACTACACGTTCTCCGGGCCGTTTATGGAGGACTCGGTTGCGACAGGTGGTCTTGGGATTGACCATAGCATGGTCTCGTTCTACAAAAGTATCGCGCAGTGGGCGGAGATTCTCTGCCTGGGCGTGCTGACCCCGCTCTCGCTCAAGAAGCTGGGCCTCCGCAAGACTCTCGTCCTGGGTACCCTCGCCTGGCCCATCCGCTACTTTATGTATGCAATCGGGCAGCCGACCAGCCTCGTACTGGCATCGAATGTGCTTCATGGAGTGGGGTTCGCCTTTGTCTTTGTGACGAGTTATCTCTTCGTGGACCGCATCGCCCCACGCGATATTCGTGCTAGCGCCCAGAGCCTGTTTATGTTGGTGACACTGGGAATCGGTAACTGGCTGGGGACACTCTTCTCCGGCTGGCTAAAAGATCACTACACCACTCTTCTGAAGGACGGCACAGTAGACAAGACCAACTGGCCGATGATCTTTATGATTCCGGCAGCCCTCACCACGGCCTGCGCTATTGCCTTCTGGTTCACGTTCAAAGAGCCCAGTGGCACAGCGGAGAACGAAGACGGCGCGGCGACATTTTCGCACTAGAAGTGTAAGGGAGAACTATGCAGAACTATCTTGCTTATTATTGGATGAAGCAGGGAGATCGGGGGAGTAATCTGTGTGAGACCCTCACGGCGGCGTCGTACCAGGATGCTCTAAATCAGGTCGAAGGGCGGCTCAAGCGACAGTTTTTCACGTTCGTCTCAGAGAACAAGGGACGGGTGCTTGTGGTCAGCGCCCATGTTCAGTTCGTCGAAGTGGAGGGGATAGATAACAACCTGCCCTTTGATAATCCTGAGCTTCCCGGAGACACGGCACCCTGAGTCCGTTTGTTTCGCTCCTCCTAGACTGGTACGCCGTTCATAAGCGCGCACTTCCGTGGCGGCGTACCAGCGATCCCTATGCGATCTGGGTCTCAGAGATGATGCTCCAGCAGACCCAGGTTGCCACTGCCACACCCTACTTCGAGCGCTGGATGGCGCGTTTTCCGACCGTAAATGCACTGGCCGAGGCACCACTCGAAGAGGTGCTGAAGCACTGGCAGGGGCTGGGCTACTACGCTCGGGCACGGAATCTTCACAAAGCCGCCAAGCTGATCTGTGAGCAGCAGGGGGGGACTTTTCCTACCACCTACGACGGCGTCCTCGCGCTTCCAGGAGTCGGGCGTTACACGGCGGGAGCAATCTGCTCCATTGCGCTGGGGCTGGACACTCCGATTGTGGACGCGAACGTGATCCGGGTACTCTGCCGCGTTTTTTCGATTCCGGGCGATCCGAAATCCCCCAAGACACTTGATGCGCTCTGGGAGAAGGCGGAGGAGCTGCTTCCTCACGGCCAGTCCGGCGACTTCAACCAGGCACTGATGGAGCTCGGTGCCCTGCACTGCCTGACACCTCCGCGCTGCACAAACTGCCCCGTGCAGAGTGTCTGCACCGCATTTCAGCAAGGCCAGACCGAGCAGTTTCCGGCGTTTGCCGCGAAGAAGGCCTTCACGACCCACAACGATGTCAGCATCTGGATCGAGCGCGAGGGAGAATTTTTACTGATCAAGCGCCCCGATGAGGGGCTCTGGGGAGGGCTTTATGAGCTTCCCCGTGTGACGACGACCCTAGACGAGACCATTGAGCAAGCTGCCGCTCGGGCGCTGAAAGAGCTTATCGGAGCTACGGGAAGTGTCGGGGAGCGTTTGGTGAGCCTGCGGCATGGTGTCACGACACGCAAGATCACACTCTATGCGCTCGCCGTTTCGGTTGTCCGCTTGCCGAACCCACTGCCACCGGGCTGTCTCTGGGCAACAAGAACCGATCTAGCACGCTACCCACTCTCGTCGCCACAGGCCAAGCTTCTCGCTGCGATTCAGGAGCGGAAGCAGCAGCCAGCGCTGTTTTAGATTTTAGTGCAGCAAAACAACCCGTGTTCCCGAATCGGCGATCAGCGCCAGCGTTTTGTCCGAGGCATCTAGCGCCCCCGGAGGTTGCTCCGCGTTAGGGCCGTACTGGCGGGTTCCCCAGACGTACTGGCCCGTCGCGCTGTCCAGGGCAAAAAGCGGCGTTGTTCCTTGCGCCGTAAACCCCGAGAGGTTGATGCAGATCAGCGAGCCTGCCACACGGCAGACGAAGCTGTCGCCCGGCATGGGGCTTGTGGGCAGGTAGTTACTCCAGCGAACAGTGCCATCTGCTGGGCGAAGTACCTGAAGAGGAAGACATCCGGGAATCGCGGGCTGTGGTAGCACTATTAGATCCCCGTTTGGGAGGGGACCCACCACGCGGCTCAGGCCGCTACGGCTCCAGAGTGTGTTTCCTGTTGCAGGATCATGGGCACTACAGGCGGTGCGGGAGTAGACAATGAGCTGCCGCTGATCTTGCGTCAGATAGCCCTGCTCGCCTCCCGTGCCGACTGTCCAAATCCGGGCACCATTGGAAAAGTACAGCGCACGAAGCTCGCTCCCGGTCAGGGAGTAAAATAGTGGCCCACTGCCTGTTGTTTGAGCACCCGCAAAGAGACTACCCGTGGGGACACGTACTTCCCAGAGAGGGGTGCCCCGCTCCGCACCAAAGGCAATATAGGCCCCACTGATGGAGTTGTAGCAGAGGATGCGGGTTGGGTCGGCCCAGACTATCTGGGCATCGTCGCTCAGTGGCTGGCTCCAGAGCACTGTTCCTGTGTTTAGCTCTCGCCCCTGAAGGAGTGGTGGTTCGGTGCCGAACTGGAAGCCAAAGAGGCGCGTGTCACCGACGCTGCGCATGTCCTCTCGCCCGAAATTCTGTGTCGCCTGCCAGAAAAAAGCTCCGTCCGAGATTCGGTGAATGCGAATCTGATCTTGAGGCTCAAGATAAACCCCGAGAAAGCCGCCTAGAGCGTGGCCCATGATGTAGCGGATCTTGGTAGGAAGAGCCCGTTGCCAGACCAGAGCACCACTACTCTCGACACAACTCAGTGTGCTACCGTGAGCGACCACGAACTGCCCATTGCCGACGGCCAAAATATTTCCGAAAGTTCCTGAGAGAGGGAACGATGCAACTTGTGGGGGTGTCGGGGTCGGGTCGCCGCTACAGATAGGCCGGATCAGATTCGCCGACTTGCCCGACTCTTTCTCCCGTGCAGTGAGAGTGGCAACGCCAAAGCCCGCTTCGGTAAACACGGCGGTTGGGCCAGACGGAGCCAGCGACCCCAGAGCGGTATCGCTCGTACTCCACTCCCACTGCGCGGGGGCCGTCAGCACCGCACTGCCCACACTGTCATGCGCCGTGGCGGTTAACATGGTCTGTGCACCGTCGGTGACAGAGCTCAGCACAACCGTTGAAATTACCGAGGTAAGGCTGAGGGTCAGCCGCTCTAGCTTCCCTTTAAGCAAGCTGAAAGGGATCGTTGCGGACGACAGAGGCGCACTGGTGCCCTCCACTGTTGGGTACGCGACTGCCTCTAGGGTGAGCGCGACGGCAAACGGAAGATCGGTGAGCTGCTCCTCACTGTCTGGCCCCGCTAGGAAAATACGCGTCGCGAGCACTTTACTGCCTTGCTTGATCTGAACGCGCACGCTCTTTGCGGCCAGCGGCAGTGCCCGCGAGGCATCGGGCCAGTCCAGCGCAAAGAGTATGCCCGTAGGAGTGGACGGCCCACCGCTGCCCGAGCAACCTGCCGTCAGTGATAACAAAAGTAGTGTCCGCCGCGAGAGTTTCATACGAGGCGATTATATCGTCCGCAGGAGAAATCGAGAACGTCAGATGGCGAGTGCCTTCTGGTACTCGCGTGCTGCGGCTCGGAGGCGCTCGTCTGGGTGGCGCTTGGCCTTGTCTGCGAGGGACTCTGCTCCGGGTTCCTGTAGCTCTCCCAGAACCAGAAAGAGCCGGATTGGTAGCTCGATCTCGCCTAATTTTGAGTTCCTAAGTCGCTTCAACCGGCGCTCTAGTTCTCGAAGCAGATAGTGGCGGTCTGACTGCGTGAGGGTATCGAGCTCATCGCGAGGGACACGGGCGAGGTGGTGGCCAAGCAGGCTGAGTGCCGCCCGACGAACCTGCCTCTCCTGCTTACTTGCGCTCTCACGCCCCTGCTCCAGCGCCTGCAAAACCCGCAGGAGCCCGGGTAGCTCGGTGCGAGGTAGTTCTTCAAGGAGCGCAGTGGTTGTTTGGAGGAGTGCCGGACGATCCCCCGGTTGGAACTTGTAAAGACACAGTCCTAGCGACGCAAGCAGGGCGGTAGCCACCCCGACAAACGCGATACTTAAATTGTTTACCTGGCTGCCGATAAGTGCCAGGCAAATAAATAAAATCGTGGTGATCCCAAGCAGGCCCTCAAAGACAGGCTTGCGGTGCGTGTGTTGTTCCAGTCGTTCCGCAACTTGATACAGTGCCTCCGACGTACTTGGTGTACGGGGGGAAAGCTTTTCTTGATTACTCTGCTGGCGCTGCATGGGAACACATTCGGCAGAGAGGGATTTGTCTCCTGCATCACGAACTTTTGCCCATGAGTGACTTGACCCGTGAGAAGCTAAACCAGGCCGCCGCGATTGTGGCGCAGTCGGACGTGGATGTGTGGCTGACATTTGTGCGTGAGACCAGTGCGCTTTCCGACCCGTGCTTGCCCTTTTTGATGGAGGGTGGGCTGACGTGGCAGAGTGCGCTGCTGGTGAGCAAGTCCGGGAAGAAAGTGGCGGTGGTGGGAAACTTCGACACCGATGGGTTACAGAAATCCGGCGACTGGGATGAGCTGATTGGCTATGTCCAGTCTATCCGCGAGCCGCTGCTCGATGCGCTGGAGGAGCTGATCCCGGTGAGTGTCGCCGCGCCGCAGATCGCGGTTAACTACTCTGAGAACGACGATAAGTGCGACGGGCTTACCTACGGAATGTTTCGACTACTGGAGAGCTACCTTGCGCACACGCGCTTCACTAACGCCCTTGTCTCCGCCGAGCCGATCATCCGGGCGCTACGGGGCCGCAAGACCGCAAGCGAGCTGGCCGCGATGCGGGGCGCAATCGCCGAGACCGACACCCTCTTTGCCGAAGTCGCGGCATTTGCGACAGTAGGCCGTACGGAGCGCCAGATCGGTGCGTTTGTACACGGCAAGATCCATGAGCGTGGTCTGGGGTTTGCCTGGGAGGCCGAGGGAAACCCGATGGTGAACTGTGGGCCATATTCCGCCGTGGGCCATGGCACGCCCGGTGAGCTGGCACTGGAGGCGGGCCACATCCTGCATCTCGATCTCGGCGTGGTGCAGAACGGCTACGCATCGGACTTGCAGCGCTGCTGGTTTGTGGGGAGTGATATTCCAGAGGCCATTTTTCGTGCCCATGCCGCTGTACTAGGCGCGATTGAGGCGGGGTTTGCCGCGCTCAAGCCGGGTGTTTCGGGCTGGGAGGTGGACGCGGCGGCACGGAGTTTCTTAGTGGCGGCGGGCTATCCCGAGTATCTGCATGCACTTGGCCATCAAGTTGGGCGAGTCGCCCACGATGGCGGTGGGATTCTCGGCCCGTGCTGGGCGCGCTACGGCCAGACCCCGTACTGGGCAATCGAAGTGGGGCAGGTCTACACCCTGGAGCTAGGCGTACGTGTGGAGGGCTACGGTTACTGGAGCCTGGAGGAGATGGTCGTTGTCACCGAAGGGGGGGCGGAGTGGCTCTCCACCCCCCAGAGGGACATTTGGACGCTGTAGCATCGTAGCCCTGCCGATCAGAACGGCAGGGCTGGAGAGCGCTTCGCGCTACAAAGGCCGTTCCGGCCATCCGAGATTGTATGGGCGGCACGCCCTTGGTAGCCGGAGGCTCTCCAGGCTCCCCCCTCCAACTGGGGAGCCATCAACGGGCGGAGGAATCCCCCATGATTGTGCCGAATGACTAAGCTATGTTAACCGGAATTGAGAGACTCGTAGACTTGGTGGGTGTTCGCAGTAGCGCCTTGATAGGAGCCGATAACGATGGCATCGCGGCGGCGCTGGTGAACCGCAATGTGGCGGCGCTGGCAGCCACGGATGGGCACTTTGCGGGGACGATGCGCGATGGCCAGACCATTCGCATGGCGCGCACGATTGGCGTCCCATTGCGCTACTTTGTTGCCAAGATGTTTCATGGCCCCTTCTTAGTGACGGCGGATCGCATGGACACGATCTACAACTGGTGCGTGGAGCAGAAGATCGGCTGGCAGTTCGATCCCACCTACACTCGGATGGTGCCCGCACACTACCTCACCGAGATCGAGCAGATCGGCTGCCCCGACCCGGCCCCACTCTACACGCGCTTCTGGGAGCCGGAAGTGGCGCTGGGTGGCGAGGATATCGAGGTGCTAGGCGCGGCCTACCTCACAGCGGCCTTTGAGGCGACAAAAGGCTGGCTCGCGACGCTGCCTCCCGAGGCTCAGATCGGGCTCGCGTTCTCAGGAGGCATTGATAGCACGAGTGTCTTGTTGCTGGCCCGAAAGGCCATGACGGATCTTGGCCGCAACCCGGATAATCTTCGCGCCTTCACGCTGGATCTGCACGAGGGCAAGGGGGCGGATGCGGCGCAGGCCGAGAAGATCGTCACGGATCTGGGCATCGCCCACACCTGGGAGCGCATCACCGTTGCGGCATCGGAGTACAACCTCCGCGAGGCCATTACGTGTATCGAGGACTACCATCCCCTCGATGTGGAGTGTGCTGCCGCAGGCATTGCGCTACTGAAGGCCGTCCGCGAGCGCTACCCCGAGCTGCTCTACTTCATGGACGGTGACGGCGGCGATGAGAACGCCAAGAGCTACCCTTTGGAGGACTCCGATCTCACGCTTAGCTCGATCTTGCGCAACCCACTGCTCTACCAGGAAGGGTGGGGCATTGACGCGATTAAGCACAGCGCGACCTACTCCGGTGGCCTCTCCCGCGCCTACATTCGCACGTTCGCACCCGCCCAGCGCTACGGCTTCACGGCGTTCTCCCCATTCACGGTGCGCTCCGTAATGGCATGTGCCGTCGCCATTCCCTTTCCCGCGATTCTCAATGGCTCGCTGGAGCGGCTCTACAGCCTAAAAGGTGAGTTGGTTGCCTCGGGCGTAAAGCACGTCACGGGGATCGAGATGCCTGTCTCAATCAAGCGGCGCTTCCAAGACGGTGCCCGCGCCGCCGTGGCGGGAGATACCGAGAACAACTCCTACTACAAAGCCTGGCGTGTGAGTAAGGCCTGGTGTCGCCAGATTTTCCTGCGTCAATGGGAAGAGAAGCTGCGCTCCGCCTGGGAGGAGCAGGAGCAGCTCTCCGGGAACTTCGTGCCGGGCGTTTTAGAGCCGCTTCTCCAGTAGGTAACCTCTATGAAAATTTTACTCACAGGTGCTAACAGTAATGTTGGCCGAGGGATGATCCCTCGGCTTCTAGCAGCGGGACATACGCTGGTACTCTCCGATATCAGCAAACTCCCCGAGAAAGAACCCTTTACCGGGCTGGAGTTTATCCAGACGGATGTCCAGATCGGGGTGGGGCTGGAGCGTGCGGCTAGTGGGTGCGATGCGATTTTGCACCTGCCCGCGTGGCATGGAATTCACTGGAATAGTAAGACCGAGGCGGACTTCTGGCGGCTGAACGTGG
>JANNDD010000626.1:0-21243 GCA_031387365.1 Armatimonas sp.
CCGTGAAGCGGTCACAAAGGACGATTTTTCCGGCTTCCAGCGCGGGCCGCACCACGTGCGCGACGTTCTGGGCGCGACTGGCGGCAAAGAGCAAGAACTCCGCCTCGGGTGTCATGGCGCTGCGATCCAGGAGAAGCTGGCGTACTTGCTCACCCACAAAGTCGCCGCCTGGCTCACGAGTGCGCAGCGTTTTATAGCCGCGCTCGTCCAGCGCTGTCTCCAGCCGCCCGATCTGTGTGGTCTTCCCAGCACCATCAGGTCCCTCAAACGTAAAAAAAATCCCGCGCGTGGTTTCCACGGCGGGATTGTATCAGATGCAGGGGTGGGCTGGTCTATTTTCCAAACCCTACTACGCCTTTGTTTGATGCCTCTAGCCTCTGTCTCTTCTCTTCGGGGGAGAGCTGCGGATCATCACTAATTTTCTGGGCAGCCTGCTCTTTGATATCAATGGTAGCCTCGGGAGGAGCGGGTTCAGGTGCGCAACCAAGGACTCCGACACCTAGCAGTGCGAGGAGAAACACTTGGCTTTTTTGGATACATAGCATGCTCAATCCTCCCAGTAAGTCACAAAGGCATTGCGCATCTGCCCGAGCGAGTAGCGCTTGACGTGCCCATCACACCAGAGAGCGTTGAATCCATTGTGGTGTGCCTCATCCCAGTGTCCTCGGGAGGTGGACCAGACATTACAGGCGGGAGTTGTACTGTTGTGCTCCCACATCAGCATGGTTCCTGTGGCATTAATCGCAGAGAGGTTGCGAGTTAACGGGCCTACATATCCTCCTCCATCAGGGGCAATGATACTGGGGCGTAGGTTAGGGAGCTGGTTGACAGAGTATTGCGGATAGCGGCTGGTGGTTCCTTGGCGGCGCTCACTAGGGCAGGCGAGAACCCCTTTATTCTTGAGATAGGGCTCCAGAAGATAGGGAACGTTCTGGTTGGTGCTTGAGCGACCAACGGTCCAGTAGATTAGCATGGACGCACCAGTAATAGGATTACGACCTAGAAAGTAGTTGTCGTAGAAAACCTCATCGTAGTCCTGAACATACATCAGGCTGGCAGTTCCTATCTGTTTCATGTTAGACATGCAGACCGTCTGCCGGGCTTTTGCACGTGCCTGAGCAAAAACGGGGAAGAGAATCGCGGCCAGGATGGCAATAATTGCTATCACCACTAAGAGTTCAATGAGCGTGAAGGCTCGACGTTTCATAGTTAAGAACCTCAAAATTTAAGATGTGACTATTCTAACATATCTGTTAATAAATTATTAATTTTCCATAATTTTTTTGCTTACCCTGCTGAGGTATCCTTTTGTTTATGGCAACACGAAAAGCGCTGGTCGTCTGGGGCGGCTGGGACGGGCATCAGCCCAAGGAAGTGGGAGAGTTATTTGCGGAGGCTCTACGGGGTAAGGGTTTCGAGGTCACCCTCGAGAATACGCTCGATGCGTATATTACGCACGATCTTTCGACATTTAATCTTATTGTTCCGGTCTGGACTATGGGGCAGATCACGGGTGAGCAAGAGAAAGCCCTGGTCAATGCGGTGAAGTCCGGGGTCGGGATCGCGGGCTGCCATGGTGGCATGTGCGATAGCTTTCGCAACAACACCGAGTATCAGTTCATGACCGGCGGACAGTGGGTTTCCCACCCGGGCAACTCCGAGGTGGAGTACACCATAGATATCCGCGACCCGGATCATTTCATCACGCAGGGGATTGCGAGTCCCATTCACATAAAATCAGAGCAGTACTATCTGCACGTTGATCCCGCGGTTCGCGTCTTAGGCACGACACGCTTTCCTGTTGCCGACGGCCCCCACGTGAAAAACGGAACTGTGGACATGCCGACGATCTGGACGAAGTACTACGGCGAGGGACGGGTGTTTTACAACGCACTGGGGCACCGAGCCAGCGATCTCGCTCAGCCCGATGTTCTGGAGCTCTGTGTCCGAGGCTATCTCTGGGCCGCGCATGCCGAGGATGCAGCTTAATCCCATCCCCCCACAGACGGAGTCGCCGCACTGGTGGGAGCTTCCTTTCATAGAGTGCGGCGAGCCGCTGGTGACACTTACGGAGACGCCCCGCTTGCGCCTGAGGCCCGTCTATGCCTCGCTTGGCTTAAATGGGGCGTCGCCGACCATGCAGCTGCGGTGCGGCGCTCTCACGCGGCTGGAGCGGGCAATCTCTCTGCTGCCTGAAGCTCTGGGGATCATTGTGCTGGATGTCTTTCGGCCTCTGGCAGTGCAGCAGGCGCTCTGGGACTGGCAGTGGCAAGAAGTCAAACAAAGCTCTCCGCACTTTACCGATGCTGAGATCTATGAGAAAGTACGTCACTTTGTGGCGGAGCCAAACGCGGATCCGATGAAGCCCACGCCGCATCGAACGGGCGGTGCCGTGGATCTCACGCTCTTTGTACTCGCCACGGGGGAGGAGCTTCCAATGGGCACGGCCTTCGACGAGGCCACGGACGCCACGGTGACGGACTGGTTTGAGCGTCACCCTAAGACTCCCTTTACGAGCAATCGCCGAACGCTTTACGGCGCCATGATCGAAGCGGGTTTTGTAAACTATCCCAACGAGTGGTGGCACTTTGAGTTTGGCACACGGCGCTGGGCCGGTGGTCGGGGCATGGAAGTTGCACTCTACGGATCTGCGGAGTAGTCAGCTATGGAAATGCAAGACACTCAAGAAATCAAAGAACTCGTGGTCTTTTTTTCCTACGAGAACGAAGAGCGTCCCCGGCGGCTCGCGGAAGCGATGCTTGCGGAGCTGAAAATCCCGCACCTTGCGCTGGGAGTAGATGCCCTCACGGGTGGCTGTGAGCTGCGGCTTTACTACCACAAAGAGACTTTGGGGCTCGTACAAGAGTATTTTTGTAGAAATACTATTGTGCACAATATCACGTATCTTTAAATACCCATGCAGATCTTAATCGTTGATGATGACACGTCAGCACGTAAAGTCCTAGCGGGGCAGCTTGCTCAGCTTGGCCACCGTGTTCGCACGGCTGCTAGTGCGGATGAAGCCACCTGTAGCTACCAGCGCCTCGGCGCGGATGTGATTATCACGGACTGGAAGATGCCTGGTACCGATGGCCTGGCGCTCTGCCGCCGGTTGCGTGAGACACGTAGTGATGCCTCGCCCTACCCCTACATCATCTTGCTCACCGCGCACGATGGCCCTGATTGTTTTTTGCGTGGGATGGAGGCGGGTGCTGATGACTACTTAGTTAAACCGCTAGACATCCGCCATCTCCAAGCCCGTCTGATCGCTGCCGAGCGTGTCACTACCCTCCACCGACGGCTTTTTGAAGCATCGCGCACCGACGCGCTCACAGGGCTTTCCAACCGTCTGCGCCTCAATGAGCGCTTGGCAGTTCTGCGCGAGCAAGTGGAAAATACCGGCATGGGGATCACGCTGGCACTCTGCGATATTGACTACTTCAAGCGCTACAACGACCGCTACGGCCACCTGGAGGGTGATCTGGCACTCTGGCGCGTCGCCGAGATTCTCCGAAATGGCGTGGAAGGGGTCGGACAAGCGTTTCGCTTTGGCGGAGAGGAGTTCTGCCTCATCATCGAGAGCCTCCCCCCACCCGCCACCGACACACTGGAGACGATCCGTCAGACTTTGGAAAGCGCTGCCATTACCCACGAGGCCAGTGAGCTGGGCGTTCTGACTCTCTCTCTTGGCGCTTCCACACTCCGCCCTGGTGATGGCAAGTCCGGCGATCAGCTTCTCTCCGAGGCAGATACCGCGCTCTACCAGGCCAAGTCGTTTGGGCGCAACCAGCTCGCCCCCAAAGCCTTCGAGCGCCTCTCCCAGCGGCAAAACACCGGGTAGAATAGGGTGTGCTCCACCGAATTCGTAATTTCCTCTGGCTCGACGATAACCTTGGCACCTCGGGTTTAGTGCGCCCCGAGCAGCTTGATTGGATCGCCGACGCGGGCTTTGTGTGTGTCATCAACCTGCTCCCCGACGAATCCGATGCCTGGTTTCCCGAGGAGCCCGGTCGAGTGGGGGAATTGGGCATGGAGTTTGTGCGTATCCCGGTGATCTGGCTCAAACCTACGCGGGAGAACTTCGAGACGTTCTGCATTGCCATGAACGAGCGCAAAGACAAAAAACTCTTTGTACACTGCGCTGCCAACATGCGCGCCTCCGCGTTTCTCTACCTCTGGCGCTTGCGCAACGGCTACGACGAGTCCGAGGCGCTCGATGACCTCCATGATATCTGGGAGCCCGACGGTGTCTGGGCGGAGTTTATTGAAACAAATCGTCCGTGACCACTCCGATCAGAACGGGGTGGCTGGGGAGCCTGCGGCTGCAAAGGCCGCAAGCGGCCATCCGAACCTTATGGGCGGGACGCCCTTCGTAGCGGAGCTTGCGAGGCTCTCTAGTCCCGCCGCTCCCACCGGCGGGATACGTGAAACCGTCCGTGAGTACGCGCTCACTCTCTTTGATGAGGTAGGGTTTACATCACCCGCCGCGCCTGGTCACACTGCGTTTGTGGACGCGTGGCTGGAGGCGGGCTACCACGGCGAGATGAGCTACCTCAAGACGCGCAAACGCCTACGCGGCGGCCCACTCAACTCCCAAAAACTCCTCGGTAAAGCCCGAAGCGTGATTGTTGTCGCGCAGAGCTATGACTTTCGCGCCGGGGCGGGCCAGATTGCTCGCTATGCGCGGGGCGCGGACTACCACCAAGTGATGTGGGACAAGCTCAATACCCTCCGCGACTGGCTGGCCGACGAGTTTCCGGGGACGGTCAGTCGGGGCTACACGGACTCGGGGCCGATCCGTGAGCGGGAGCTGGCAGTGCGAGCGGGGCTCGGGTGGCAGGGGAAACACACGAACCTCATCTCGCTGAAGCTGGGGAATTTCTTCTTTCTAGGCGCACTGCTCACCTCCCTGAAGCTAGAGCCCGACCCGCCTTTTGAGAGCCACCACTGCGGCACGTGCACGCGCTGCATAGCGGTCTGCCCAACGGGAGCCATTGTGGCCCCGATGACACTGGATGCGCGGCGCTGCATCTCGTATCTCACCATTGAGCTCCATGGCAGCATCCCTGAGGAGCTGCGACCCCTCATGGGCGATCATATCTTCGGCTGCGATGATTGTCTTGCCGCCTGCCCGTGGAACGATAAAGCGCAGATGGCAAGTGAAGCTAAGCTTGACGGTGGCGAGGGGCGCGTGGATTTAGTGGAGCTACTGGCACTACTCGCCACCGAGGAGGCCTTCGAGTCACGCTTTGTCGGGAGCCCCCTCCTACGCACGGGGCGCACGGGCCTGCGGCGCAATGTCTGTGTGGCACTGGGCAATGTGGGAGGGCAAGAAGCCACCGTGCCGCTAGAGCACGTTGCGCAAACTGACCCCTCGGAGATGGTGCGGGAGCATGCGCTCTGGGCACTCAGTCGTCTACGCGCTCGACGGTGACCATTACCTCAAGTGTCTTTGACGGAAGGCCCTGGTAGAGGCCGCGTACGGGGGCGACATCGCTGTAGTCGCGGCCGGTATGGGTTCGGATGTAGGCTTCATTGACCACCATGTCGTTGGTTGGATCAAAGCCATGCCACTGCCCATCAGGAAGCAGGCACTCGATCCAGGCATGCGTGGCATCGTTGCTGATCAGCCCATTTTTGCCCGTGTAGAGATAGCCGCTGACGTAGCGTGCGGGGATGCGTTGCGTTCGGCAGACGGCTAGCATCACCTGTGCAAAGTCCTGACAGACCCCCCGCCGGTAGATGAAAACTTCCTCAATCTTGGTATGAACATGGGTGCTCCCCGGCTCGTAGCGAAACTCACGGTGAAGTAGCTTGGTGAGCGCGAGCAAGAAAGAAGCGGTGCCAAAGCTGGGCATCTCCTGACGCGCGGATGCCGCGATCTGCTCACACTCGATCTGGATATACCGGTCGTTTGGGACACGCTCAGTGGGGTCAAGGTACTCGCAGAAGTCGTTGTAGAGAGTGGGCTGGAGGTAAAACCCACTGTCATCGCTGAGAAAATCCAGGTACTGAAACGGATTGCTCTTGCGTGTCTCAACCTCGGAAGTGGCAACAATACGCAGGCTGGTATGTGGCAATCTATGACTGAAGTGATGAACATGCCCTGAAGGCAATGTATAGGCAAAGGCGCGCGCTTCGGGCTCCATTTGGAGGTGAAACGAATGGCAGCTCTGCCACAGATCGCTTAGCGGCATCAAGCGCAGCTCGTTGTGACTGTTGCGCACCGGACTCGTATGTTTCCAGAAGTGACACGTTTACAGCCCACTTTCCCATGCAAAGTCGTGTGAGAGACCCCATTGACCCATCTGATGCTAATTTAGCCGCTCATTGTTTCCGTGACGTTTCCGCCGATTGGCCGCCGGTTGAAACCGGCGTCTGCAATGGCACTACGTGCCGCAAAGCCCGTGCCGGGCTACCGGGTTCCTAGTCCGGCACGGACTTTGCGGCTTACGCGTACTTCGCTGAGACGGCGCGGCCTTTTTGGGCACTCTGAACGGCCAGATCGAGAATATGCACGGGGCGGCGGGCCCACTGTGGAGTGATAATCAGCTCCGCCGTGCCTTCCAGTGTCGCCGCGATATTGTTGTAGAACTTCTGGCCCTCGCTGGGGACATTCTTGCCCTCGCGGATCACCAGCTCACTGCCTTCGTGCTTGCGGATGATAAACCGATCGAAGTGCATGATGTAGGTGCCCGTCGTCCCGGTGATCTCCAAAACCCCGCGCTCATTTTTCGGGTGACTATCCAAGTGCGAGACATTAAGCGAGAGCCAGCGGCCCCCCTCGAAACGCGCCACCAGCTGAGCCTCGTCCTCGTTGACATCCTCGCCGTAGGGAAGCTGGTCCTGCCAGAAGCCGGTCTTGGCGTAGCCGCTCACTTCAATAAGTTTCGAGGGCTGAAGAATCTGAAGTGCGTACTCTAATAGATGCACGCCCCAGTCGTAGAGAATGCCGCCGGAGATGCTGCGCTGCGTGCGCCACCACTCGCCCGGCTTGCCCCAGCCGCCGATATGCGCCTCGATCTTGTAGACATCCCCGATCTCGCCGCTTTGGATAACTTCGAGGGCTTTGAGGATATGCCCATCCCAGTGCCGGTTGTGGTAGGTCGAGAGGAGTACGCCCTGCTTCTCGGACTCCGCGATCAACCGATCACACTGCGCCGTGGTCACGGTCATGGGTTTCTCGATCACCACGGCGCGCCCCGCCTTGAGGCACTGGAGCGCAAGAGGCGTGTGGGTCGCATGCGGGGTAATCACCGTCACTAAATCCACATCGGTCTTGCTCAGTAGCGCCGCTGCCCGGGTGTAGGTCTTGATGCCCGGGAAGTCCTGTCGCGCCGCCTTGAGCCGCTCTTTGTCCAGATCGCACACGGCGGTGGGGATCATCCCCGCCCGCTCCATCTCACGTAGGTGGTGACGGCCCATGTTAAACGCCGCCCCATAGCCGATCACCGCAACTTTCTTTGCCATGCGGCTATTTTACCCGTGTTGCCGCCAGTAACGCTTGCAGTGCGGCAAGTAGTCGCAGTCGGGGCAGTGGTCATTGAGCACGGGTAGCACACTCTCCCAGTCTTTGTTTTTCAGGGTTTCTGCCGTCTCCAAGCAATCGGCAAGTAGCCACTCGCGCTCGTCTTCGGTCTGCTCGTGGGAGGCTTGCGAGCCGGTGCGGAGCGCGATAATGGTGGCGAATACCCGCCGATCTTGGTGATGGTGTTTGAGGAGTGCTTGGTAGATACTCATGGCCAGCGCCCCGGCAACATGCTCCGGCTCGACCACTTCACGGCCACTTTTGTAGTCCACGATCTCCAGCGCCCCGTCCATGTGCTCGTCCACACGGTCCACGCGTCCAGAGAGCACTATCTCCGGAGAGAGCGGGGCGTTGAGTGTTTTTTCGGCGTAGAGTAGCGTGGGAATCTCGCTGACGGGCACCTCGACGGCGCGTGCGTGGTAGGTCTCTAAGATCTTCACCGCCTCGGCTTTGTAGGTCTGCTCCTGCTGTGCATCTTTATAGCCCTGCGACTGCCACTTGGCCGCGAGCGTCTCGGTGAGGGTCTCGACAGTCACACTCTCCGCGCCGCCCTGCGCATGGAACTGCTCCAGCACGTTGTGCAGCGATGCTCCAAACGAGAAGCCCGCGCGCGGCTTGCGGTAAAACCGCCCGAGCTTCTCGATGTACTCCAGCTTGTACTTGGCGGGGCACTGGTAAAACGTGCGTAGCTTAGTCGGGCTCACCGTGAACTTACGCATCTTCCCACCCCCTAACCCCCGCCCGGCGGGGGGAATATAAGGAAAATTCTGCTTTGTCCCCCCGCGCGGCGGGGGTTAGGGGGCAGATCATTAGGGAATCTCCAGCAATTTATGGGTTTGTAGGCTCAGCCGGAAGCGCTGTGGGTGCGCCTGCACGGCGGCGATGCAGAGCGGGGTCGCGGCGGGGTTGAGAGCGTTGGGCTGAAGAAAGATCGTCCCAGGAAAGAGCGAGTTCTGCGCACGGATAATATCCGCGTCATCGTCTACCACGTACTTGAACTCGGTGGCGTAGGTAAAGTACCAGGGCTTGATGTGCCCACCCTCAGTCTCTTTGGGCGAGACGGTGATATGATCCAGCCGCCACTCGGGGCGCGGGTGCATGCCGTTGGTCTCGACTTGTAAGAAAAATCCCGCCGTGTGCAGCGCGTCGCAGAGGGGCAGGAGATCAAAGAGGGTGGGCTCACCGCCGGTAAGACAGACCCAGTGGCAGCCGAAGCTTGTCACTTCGGTGATAATTTCCTCGATGCTTAGGGCACGTTTCACGCGAAAGTCCGTGTCACAGAACGAGCAGGCCAGCGAGCAGCCCGCCAGCCGTACAAATACCGTCGCCTGCCCGACCCGACCGCCCTCACCCTGAAGCGAGTAGAAGATCTCGACCAGGGGAATCTTACCCGTTTTCCAGACCGCGACGGCGTCTTTGGTGGCGGCGTGCGGGTCGGGGGTCTGGCCCTGGTAGGTGGGAAGCGGGAAACTCACGGGTTTAGTTTATCGCGTGGCGGCTTTGAGCGCGGCGATGTAGTCTTTGGCGAGTGTCAGCGCAGCGGGATTGTCACGATTTGTATCGAGAAGCTGGACAAGCGAGCTACCCACCACGGCACCGTCGGCAAAAACGCAGATCGCTGCCACTTGCTCGGGGGTCTTGATGCCAAAGCCCACACAGACGGGCGTGCTGGCCGTGTGCTCTCGAATGGCGGCCACGAGACTGGGAAGCTCACTGGGAACCACTTCCTTAGTGCCCGTAATGCCCGTCATGGAGACGCAGTACACAAAGCCCGCCGCGAGCTTGCCCACGGCCTCCATGCGCTCCGGGGTGGAGGTCGGGGCGAGCAGGAAAATTGTCGCCAGGCCCGCCGCGTCGGCAAGGGGCTTCCAGGTGTCGGCTTCCTCGGGGATGACATCGGTGATAATTGCGCCATCCACTCCGGCGGCCACAGCAGCTTTGGCGAACTTCTCGGGGCCGTACTGGAGAACGGGGTTGTAGGCTCCCATCAGCACCAACGGCACCGTAACGCCCCGCGCCCTCGCCTCACGGACGGCGTCCAGTACTTTAGGCGGGGTCATCCCGCCTTGCAGTGCCCGAAAGCTTGCGGCTTGAATGGTCGGTCCATCGGCGAGCGGGTCCGAGAACGGGACACCGATCTCGATCACATCAGCCCCCGCTTCGGCGAGGGCACAGATCACCTCTGCGGTGCGCTCCGGGTACGGGTCGCCCGCCGTCACAAAGGCGACGAGAGCGCCCTCGCCGCGAGACTTCAGCTCCGCAAAACGTGCATCCAGACGGTTCATAGTTGGGGTTTAGGATACCACGAGCGTCCAGTCCCACGTGGGCAGGGTGGAGCCGTCGCGCAGTCGTAGCCCCGCGGCATTGCGCGGCGAGCCTGACTCCGTGCCCGTCGCCGTGGTTGCCAAGCCGCTGACGGGCGTCTGTGCGATGGGAACTACCTCACCCGGATCGCTCACGCCGTTTTGGTTGCGATCAAACCACAGCGCCAGCCCGGAGAGCTCGCGCCCGGTGAGCCAGCCGTCGTGGTTGTCGTCGAGCGCCGCCATTGCCGCGTAGCCATCGCGCCAGAACATCCACCACGTCACGGAGCCAAAGAGCTGCTTGCCCGACGAAATCTTCCCCGTCCCCGCCGGATCCCAGCACAGCACCGCCGTCTCCGGCCCCACCCAGGAGAGTTTTTGCTCCCGCCCTGTGCCATCGAGATCAAAGCGCACACGCGTACTCGGAGCCAGCAAACTCGAAAGCCCGACCTGGGGTTTCAGGGAAAAGACAATAGGCGTCACTGCGACCATGCGACCCTCCATCCGCTTCAGGGCGATGGCAACTCTCCCCAGTCGGAGGATTTCGGCTGCGCCCAGCCTGCCGCGCTGCCGGATCATTCGACTGTAGGCGGCCCCCGCTTCCTGGCTTACCAGCTTCTGCTGCAAGCCTCCGGTGTCTTTAAGGTCACTGCCTTCCGCTCGCTCGTAGGCGAGCCAGTAGGTCTGGGCCGCTGCCTCTTGCCAGGCTGTCGTTGTTGCGCTCAGTCCGGGAAGGGGGCCGACCTTGGGGGCGTATTTTGCCCCTTCTTCTAATGCACAAGCCAGGCACAGCTCATAGAGACCAGGGTCGCTGCCGTAGCCAGAATCTTTCTTAACTTTCTCCCCGCGCAGACGAAGCGCCTTCTGAAGGCGGGACACGGCGGCTCGCACATGGACGATTTGCTGCTCGGGCGTGCGCGTGTACCCACTAGGGCCAGGAGCTTTGCTCTTACCAGGATCGTCACGGCCGAACGCTCCGTAGAATGAGGTGCTATCCCTGTGCATGCCGATGGCGTTTGCAGGGCGGTACGCATCTTGGGAGACTTTCTCGGGGGCCATGAACGCGAAGTAGTGCACCCGTCCTAGCTGATAGTGGCTCTCGGCATCTTTGGGATTTTTCTGGATTGCGGCGTTCAGGTTCTGGATCAGGCGGGCGATGGGGACGTACTCCGGCCCCGGCCCGTGTGCCTGCGCGGCGAGTGTGCCCACGAGCGCGGCGACAACGGCGATACTGGCAAGCGGCTGTTTCATCGGGAAATCCTCCGGTAGTATTGTACGTCTTTCCCGCCTTCGAACCACTACTTCGTCCGTGCGACAATCCACTCGCCGATCAGCTTGAGAGCTTCGGGTGAAAAACTCTCCTCAATCTGGCTGTACTCGCTGGGGCCGCCGGTCTTGGCGTGCTGGAAAAGATGGTTCAGATTGGGGAGCGAGACGGCTGTGACATCTTTATTGCCCGCGTCTTTGAGCAGCTTCTCGATCACGGGAAGGTTCTGGGTGACGAGTACCTGCGTGTCTTTTTCGCCATTGAGTGCCAGCACCGGGCAGGTCACTCTGGCAATAGTGGGGGCGGGATCGTAGCTGAGAAAATAGCGCATCCAGGGATTGGTGAGCTGCTGGAGCTGGGCAATCGCTGCGGCAGGAAGCGCTTTGGCATCAGCGAGGCCCAGGGCTTTTGCCATCGCATCGAGCGCTTTTTGCGGGTCGGGTTCAGCCTTGGCGATGGGCAGGAACTTTTCCTGGTTGGCGCGTGCCTGGGCAGCGACGGCCTCTCCCATGCCTGCTGCTTTGATCACGGCAGCACCCTGCTCAATGAGAATCTGGTCGCCGGGGACACCCGGACCGGCGAGCATCACGATAAAGGCGATCCCGTTCTCCGGTTTGGCCGCAACCATCGGGGCAATCAAGCCGCCTTCACTATGGCCGATCAGCCCGATTTTTTGGCCGTTCACTTCCGCACGGGTCTTGAGAAACGCGACCATGGCCTCGATATCCGTGGCGAAGTTGGCGCTGGTCGCTTTTAACACATCGCCCGTGGACTTACCCACCATGCGATCATCGCAGCGCAGGCTCGCGATTCCCTGCCGCGCCAGAGTGTCGGCGATCACCGCAAAAGGCTTGTGCTGAAAGAGGGTCTCGTCGCGATCCTGCTGCCCGGAGCCCGTGATAAAGACAGCACAAGGAAACGGGCCGTTGCCGGCGGGAATACTGAGCGTCCCGGCGAGCGTCACACCTGTCTCCGCAGGGTTGGGAATGCCTACCTCGGTGGTTTTGTAGGGAAAAGGCGGCTGGGGAGTCTGGGGGCGGCGGAGTGTACTGACCTGCGCCACTTTCTTCAGGCTCATCTCCAGCGAGGCCCCGTTTTGCTCGAAAGTCCCCGTGAGGCTTGCGCCATCGGCGGAGCGCTTGCCCGTGAAGCGCCACGGTGGGGTCGCCGAGGTCACTGTCACATTTGCCCCCGTTGCCAGCGCACTGGCGAGTTTGAGACCTAGCGCACCCTGATCCGGGCTGTCCCAGGTGCCTGCGCCCTTGCCATCAAAGTGAAAGGCCATACGGAGTTTGAGGGTGTTGGGGAGCGTGATCGCGCCCTCGTAGATCCCGGTCAGAGGAACCCCGGCAGCGGGCTTGACTTTCGGTGTCGGCTTCGGCTGAGGCGTGGTTTTGACCTTAGGCTTCTGTGCCAGCGCCGTGGGCACACACGCGGCAGCGAGAGCGAGAATCAAGATGCGTTTCATAGAAATATTGTATCGCCCCCATGAACGGGGGCGTCTTATTGTCCTCGTGCCTCGGACACAAAGGGCGCAAGCGCCCATGGCCCGGAGGGCCTTCGTGTCGCGTAGCGACAATAAGACGCTCCCGTTCATGGGGGCGATACGGTAAAATAGGACAAATGCGTCTTTTTATTGCAGCTCTGCTGAGTGTTGCCACGGCGGCGCTGGCGAGCACCCCCAAAGCGCCCGATACGGCGGCGGAGTATCTCACAGCCACGATGGACGATCCCATTGCGCGGCTTCAAAAACGGCTGGCGAGCGGCGACGTCAAGCTGCGCTACGATCCGCAAGGGGGCTATCTGAAGTCGCTGCTGCGGGAGCTGAATATTCTCAGCACTTCTCAGATGCTTGTTTTCTCCAAGACCAGCCTGCAGTTTGATCTCATCGCGCCGGAGACGCCGCGTGCGCTGTACTTCAATGAGAGCTGCTGGGTGGGATTTGTCCAGGATGGGCGCGTGCTGGAGCTGATGGCGCAGGATCCGGTCTATGGCGCCGTTTTCTACACGCTCGCTCAGAATCCCAACCAGCTTACGTTCACCCGCCAGACCTACGAGTGCCTCCAGTGCCACCAGTCCCCGCTGACACAAGGAGTGCCGGGGCACGTGATGCGCTCGCTCTATGTCCGCGCCGACGGTCGCCCGGACTTATCGGCGGGCTCGAAAGTGACGACGGATGAGAGTCCGTTTGAGGAGCGCTGGGGCGGCTGGTATGTCACGGGGACACACGGCAAGCAGCGGCACCTAGGCAATGAGATCGCACGGGGTGGCGATGGTGAGGCGCGGCTAGACACCGAGGCGGGCGCTAATATCACCGATCTGCACGCGAAGTTCGACACAACGGCGTACCTCACGCCAGGTTCTGACATTGTCGCGCTGCTGGTGGCCGAGCACCAGGGGCATCTTCAAAACCTACTCACCCGCGCTAGCTATCTGGTTCGAGACTCCCTGAGTGACGAAGAACAGCTCAATACTGCTCTCAAAGAGACCGGTCGCCGTGAGAGCACCACCCGCCGAATCCACTCCGCCTGCGAGCCGCTGGTGAAGGGCCTGTTCTACTCCGGGGAAGCGCCGCTCAAAGCTAAAGTTACCGGCACCACCCCGTTTGCGCGGCAGTTCCCGCTACAGGGGCCTCTGGACAGCAACGGACGCTCCCTGCGCGATCTGGACCTGAAAACCCGTCTCGCCCGCTACCCACTGAGCTGGACTATCTACTCGCCCTCGTTCGACGCGCTCCCCAAAGAGGCACGAGACTATCTCGCCCGGCGGCTGGGTGAGGTTCTCTCCGGCAAGGACAACACGCCCGAGTTTGCCCATCTGACGGCAGATGACCGGAAGAATATTCGCGAGATTCTGGCGGCAACAAAACCGGGGCTGACGATACAATAGAGCGCTATGAAGAAGAAGACGATTGTGGATGTGGATGTGGCGGGCAAGCGAGTGCTGGTTCGCGTGGACTTCAATGTGCCCCAGGACGACTCCGGAGCCATTACCGATGACCGGCGGATCGAGGCGGCGCTCCCGACCCTCAAGGCACTTTTAGATGCGGGCGCGGCGCTGACCGTGATGAGCCATCTCGGGCGGCCCAAGGGCAAGATTAGTGGGAAGTATAGTTTGAAACCCGTGGCGGAGCGGCTGGTACAGCTCACGGGGCTCACGGTGAATCTGGCGACGGCCTCCGAGGCTGATCCGCTGGGAATTGCAACCGTGACACCGGCCGCCGGGCAGATTGCGCTGCTGGAGAACACGCGCTTCACCGATACCGAGGAGGCCAATGATCCTGCCCTGAGTGAGAAGCTCGCCGCGCTCGCCGATGTCTATGTCAACGATGCTTTTGGGGCCGCGCACCGAGCCCACGCGTCTACGGAGGGGGTCGCGACGGTCTGCAAGGCGCAGGGCAAGCCGTGTGTCAGTGGCCTTCTCATGCAAAAAGAGCTGGACTACTTGGGCGGCGCGGTGGTCAACCCGGCACGACCTTTCGTGGCGATCTTAGGCGGCAAGAAGGTGGCGGACAAGATTCCCGTGATCGAGAACTTACTGCCGCAAGTGGACACGCTGATTATCGGCGGGGGCATGGGCTACACGTTCGTGAAAGCGGCGGGCTTTGAGATTGGCAAGAGCCTGCTCGATGCCGACTCTCTGGAGTTCTGCAAAACACTCCTTGGTAACGAAAAGATCGCGCTCCCCACCGACTGCGTGGCGGTCGCGGAGTTCTCCAACGACGCTCCCCGCACGACTGTGAGCGTCGAGGCGATTCCTGCGGATCAAGAGGGCCTGGACATTGGCCCAGAGTCCGCAGCAAAGTTCGCGGCAATTATCGCAAGCGCCAAGACCGTGGTCTGGAACGGCCCGATGGGGGTCTTTGAGTTCCCCAACTTCGCCGCGGGCACCAAGGCCGTCGCCGAGGCAATGGCGGCGGCAACGGCGAACGGTGCGACAACCATTGTCGGCGGCGGCGACTCCGCAGCAGCCGTGGAGCTCCTAGGCTTTGCAGACAAGATGAGCCATATCTCCACCGGCGGCGGCGCGAGCCTGGAGTTTCTAGAGGGCAAGAAACTCCCCGGCGTCGAGGCGCTCGACGACAAATAATCCCGCCGGTTAGAGCGGCGGGACTAGAGAGCCGTTGGCTACGAAGGGCATTCCGCCCATGCAAGTTTTTGTGGGCTCTCCCGTCGGGGAGCCCTTTTTCTCTACGAGGTAGTACACTATGCCCACGGTTCCTCATCCTGATCCCGCAGAGCTCGGGCAAAATTTCTTCTATGGCATCGGCGTTCGGAAAAACTACCGCAAGGCGTTTCCATTGCTTCTCCAAGCCGCAGAGCTGGGGCATATTCACTGCAAGAACGTGGTCGGCTTTTGCTATGATCGCGGCTTCGGAGTGGAAAAAGATATCGCCAAGGCTCTCTTCTGGTACGAGCAAGCGGCAGCGAATGACCATCAGGTGGCTCTGTTCAATCTCGCGCGATGCTATGAGAAAGGCAAAGGTGTCACCCGTGACTTAGAGACAGCCTTGGCATTCTACAAACAAGCCGCAGCGCTGGGTGATGTGCCTGCGGTGTGTAATCTGGGGGTGATGCACTGGCTCGGACAGGGTACACAGATAGACCTCCCTGAGGCCGCTCGATGCATGCGTTACGCCGCACGACGAGGGGATTCAAAGTCACAGTATAACCTGGGAATCCTCTACGACGAAGGAATCGGAGTGGCGAAAAACCGACGGTGGGCGACTCTCTGGATGCGAAAGGCGGCGGCGCAAGGGCATCTCGGGGCGCTGGAGTTCTTAGCACCACAGTGAACCGAAAACGCTGCGAAAAATAAAGATTAAGGGCGAGCTGTTTTTTTGTTTATAGCATTCTAATACTGTTATAATTCCTTCAACGAAACGTCGGAGGTATTAAGGAAATGTCTTCGGTAAAGTTAGCTCGGGCCGCAGTGGTGCGGCAGTGTTTTCTGGTAGGCTTGGTGTTGTTTTCTATTATTTGGGGCTGTGGCGGTGGGGGAACCAGCAAGGTAGCGTTCGTTTCCGAAGTGAGTTGGGCGCTCCCTTTGGACGTCTGGAACGAGATTCCTGCAACGGATCGTCAGGAGATGCTCAAGAAAGGCATCAAGTTTGAAGATGCAACGCGAACCCTACGCTTCCCTCAGACGCAGTTTCACACCCTGCTCCGTATCGGGGAGAGGCTCTATCCGATTCCCGAAAACGGGGGGATCGACCTGCCCGAAATTCCCGCAGGAGTGACTGAGGCGTCGGTGATCAGCTCTCCTGGTAACCCCAAGCCCCTGCACACCTTCCCCATCACGCAGCTTGCCGCAGGGGCAACGGTAGTCATCCCTATCAAGTACCGTGGACCACTGGGGATGAATAGTCTGGATGATCAGGTTCCTGGAGGACGGCACCTCCACTCGCGTGATGAAGACGGTGGCACCACCACCTGCCCTCCTGGCACAAAGTCTCCCTGCTGCGAGGATCAAAATGGCACTCTTGGGGACGGTAAGCGCTACAATAACGGCTGGAAGCGCTACCGAAATTTTATTGGCAGTACTTGCTTTCAGTGGGTGCTGAAAGGCTGCTGTGCCAACGAGGGCGCGGAGATTATACCGGCTCTTTTTGGCTCCGATATTAGCTGCTACGACAACCATAAATCACGCAACTGTCAGGATCTTAAAGACGATGACTTTGCTGTCAGTCCCACGGAAATTGTGGTGCAATGTGGCCAGCAAGCACGCCTCACGGTGACCAATGGGACGTGCTCCAATGAGTCTATCTTGCTCACGCTACGTGACTTTGTCGGTCAGGTAAAAGGAGATGAGGACTACGGCCCAGGTTCACAGCTTATCCGTCACTACGACAATGCGACTCCACGGGTGAATCACTTGCGTGAGCGTGAGTTTTTCTATATTGCCCCCGCAACACTGCCCGAGGGAGTCACCGAGCTAAAGACATCATTTATGTGTGTCACGACAGGGCAGGTGCGGGTTGTGAATGTCACCGTGCGCTGTGTGCCCCAGCCCACTCCGACCCCCATCCCGACTCCCACTCCACAGCCCAACCGTGCCCCGCGCCTCTTGCGCTTCACCAATACCTTCCTGCCTGATCTCCACTCAAACGCCTTCAAGATGGAGGCGGAAGACTCTGATGGTGACGCATTAACCTACACCTGGAGCTGGTCTGGCGCGGCGACGGCCTGTGGGCGCGATGCGGGAGCCGGTGCCGACGGAACACGCTCACGGGTTTACAATCACGAAGGATGCTCGGGAGCACAGGAGGAAGTCACCAAAGTAAAAGTGGTGGTGCGCGATAGCAAAGGAGCCGAGGCAACCTACGAGCACTCACTGCGCAATGAAGGGAGCTTTGATCTGAATTTTTAGAGATTTTCCTCCCCTGCCTGGTGTGATAGGATAGTCCTAATAATTTCGACCTCCCCCCGCCGCTGAGACGGCGACCCCCTTCACGAAGCTGGAGGGGGCAAGCAGTGGGGGAGTGGAAGGAAAGTTCTTTGGAGATAGTGTTGGGCGGACGTCGGAAAGCGCGACGGGCATACGGGTTTGACGAGGTAGCACTGGCTCCGGGGCCGCTGGTGATTGATGCACGGGATGTCGATGTTTCCTGGGAGCTCGCGGGCCGCCGGATCGAGATTCCCATCCTTGCCTCCGCGCTTGATGGTGCTGTGAACCCGCGCTTGGCCGCCGAGTTCAGTAAGCAGGGGGGGATTGCCGTACTCAATTTGGATGGCATCCAGACACGCTACGAGAACGCGGAGGAGATCCTCCAGAGTATCGCCGACCATGAGGGCGAGGGCGTGATTGCCTATATCCAGAGCCTCTACAACGCCGCCCCCGTGCGTGCCGATCTAATCGCCAAGCGAATTTCGGAGATCAAGGCCGCTGGAGGAATCGCCGCTGTGGCCGCTGCCCCGCACTCCGCGCAGAAGGCTGCTGAGGCCGCTATCCCTGCGGGTGCGGATTTCTTCTTTATTCAGAGCACCGTGGGCAGTGTGAGCTTTGAATCGTCGGTCGTGCCGGAGTTCCCGGTCGCCGAGTTCTGTAAGAGCTGCCCGATCCCGGTGATTGTCGGCAACACCGTGGGCTACCAGGCCACGCTGGAGCTGATGGAAGCCGGAGCCGCTGCGGTCTTAGTGGGAGTTGGGCCGGGGCATATCTGCACCAGTCGTAAAGTGCTCGGGATCGGTGTTCCGCAGATCACCGCGACGGCGGACTGTGCCGCCGCCCGCGATGATTTCTTCGCGCAAACGGGCCGCTACGTCCCGATCATCACCGACGGGGGCATTCGCAACGGCGGGGATATCGCCAAAGCCATTGCTGCGGGTGCCGATGCCGTGATGCTAGGCTCCACCATCGCCGCCGCCGCCGAAGCGCCTGCGCCCGGCTACTCCTGGGGCATGGCGGCCATGAGCCCCGACCTGCCGCGTGGCACGCGTATCAAGGTGGGAGTCTCCGGGACACTGAAAGACATTCTGCACGGCCCCGCACACAAAGACGATGGCACGATGAACTTGGTGGGAGCGCTCAAGCTCTCCATGGGCTCGCTGGGGGCGCACAATATCAAAGAGATGCAGCACGTCGAGATGTTCGTCGCCCCAAGTCTCGCGACTGAGGGCAAGTCTCTCCAGAGGGCGCAAGGGGTCGGGTAGGCAGTACCCGGTGTGGGCGGATCTCCCGAGGTGGTCAATCAGAGTAGGCCAGCACCAGCAAATAGCTGCCCGTGTGTGTCTCAAACACCCACTCCGAGTAGAGTACATCGCACCACGGCGAGCAGTTATTACCCCTCTTGTTCTCCCACGTCGCAAAACAGACCCGAAGCGGTGCGCCCCCAAAGAGCGCCTCCAAGAGCTTAAGGAAATGCTCGCCCACCGCAAGATGCTCCGCGTCGCCGGGATACGAAAACAGGTGAAAGAGATACCCGCCTGGCAGCTCTCGCCCCACGAGTTCCTCTTTCAGCGCGTCGCGCCAGCCTTGGGAAGCATCCGTGAGCGTGCATTTTCGCAACGACTGGTGACGGCTCCGATCGCACTCAGAGCGCACCAGCTTCCAGCACGCCGCATCCAGTGTCTCGGCATCGGGGAGTAGAAAAACCTTGCCCAAGGAAATCTCACCCGAGCTGCTCTGGTTAATACTCCCAAACGCATCGAGAAAGCCTTGCGCTTTGCCCAATAAATAAGGCCGTTCTGTTCGCACAATTCCCTCCCGAACCCGAGTCAGTGCCTCGGAGAATCCCTCACGCTCCAGTGCCCTCACCACAAACGCTGCGCGTCCGCCGTAGCTTGCCAGTGCGTCGGCGGCCCAGGTCGCCATTGCGATGTCTCCGGAAACAAGCCAGCTATGGAGATGAGGCAACAAAAACGGCGGCGGCATCTCCAAGCAAGTGAGAAGCTTACTCAGTGTCGCAAGGCACGCAGTGCGCACTTGTACCTCATAATCGCCACAGTGGTTGAGCAGCGCGGGAAGCGCTGACTCCGCTAGACCCTTCAGTTCTGCAAGCTGCTTCGCCGCTTGCAGGCGCACCGCACTTTTTGGACTCTCCAGCGCCGCTGTCCAGTAGCCCACCGGATCGCGTGCCAGAGCCTCTTGCTCCGCCAATAGCCTCTTGGGCGCTTCCTCAAACTCCCGTGCCCGACGCTTCCACTTCGTTTTCTTTGCGTTCATAGTATTGCTTTCTGGACGATCAGATAGAGATGTGACTCAGGGTGTTGGTCGTATTCGAGATGGCGGCAAATGCAGCCAAATCTATCTATGAGACGCAGAAGCTCGGGGATGCCGAGCGCGGCATGATAGAGCGGCCGGCCGTGGCAGGGGTTCGTGACTTCGCCGGGTACGTCCACGCCGCCGCTAGTGAAGATCAGCACACCGCCGGGCGTTAGCGCCGCGCAGAGTTTCTCTAAGACCGCCGGATGGTACTCCAGCGGCACATGCCAGATGCTGTCCCACGCGGAGATAAAGTCGTAGGCGTGCGGAAACTCCCAGGTGCAGACGTCGGCGTGGTGAAAGACCGTGTTTGGGTGCTTGAGCCGCGCCAGCGCCAGCATCGCGGTAGAAAAATCCAGCCCCTCGGCGTCGTAGCTGTGTTTTTGCAGGAGCGTCAGAATGCGTCCGCTACTCCCACAGCCGACATCCATCGCCCGCCCGGTGGACGGGGCAAAACGCAACGCCCGCTCGTGCTGGGCGATCCCGTTCTCCTGGTTAAACGACTCCTCGGCCCAGTGCTGGGCGATCTGATCGTAGCTGGCGGCAGTCTGTGTCGTGTTCATCTATGTCCTGTCCGAAAGGGGGTGAAATTCCTCGCCCCAGGGATTCGATAGAGCACGTGCGGCGTGATCGGGTGCCCTTCAGGAAGAAGCGGGTGGTCGAAGTCATCACTTGAATCGTGGGTCATGCCGAGCTTTTCCATGACGCGGCGCGAGCGCTGGTTGCCGACGGCGGTCATGGCGACGATTTCGGGGAGCTTGAGGGTGTTGAAGCCATAGCCGAGCGCGGCCTTTGCGCCCTCGGTGGCGTAGCCGTAACCCCAGTGCTCACACGCGAGCCGCCAGCCGATCTCGACACAGGGAGTAAAGTGGGCACTGAAGCGCGGGGCGGAGAGGCCGATGAAGCCGATAAACTCCGCGAAGCCGGGCACCTCGACCGCCCAGAGGCCGAAGCCTTTCTCCGCGAAGTGCGCCTCGATACGGTCTACCATCGCATCGCTTTCGGCGGTCGTGAGGGGGCTGGGGAAGCACTCCATCACGCGCGGGTCGGCGTTGAGGGCGGCAAAGGGCGCACGGTCGCTGGGACGCCAGCGGCGCAGGAGTAGGCGGTTGGTGGTGAGCATAGTACTTGCGATATTTTATCGCTGGTTTTGGACGGACATTTTAGCCGCGACGGTGAACGTCGGGCTATGGGGCGGTACCCAGAGGGTGCCCGCCGCCGCGCCTTCGGCGGAATTTTACCGACGAGGCACGAGGAGGCGGCCAAAGGCCCCATAGCGGGAGGTTTATCGTCGCGGCTAAAACGCGTCCATCGTGTATCACGCGATTTTGCGTTATGATACGCCATGTTGTTGTCTGATCTCGACCTCGCTGCTCTGGAACGGGAGCGAGTGCTCAAGGCCGCGGCGCGGGCGCTCGATGGCAGCTTTCGGCTGGAGCTAG
>JANNDD010000664.1:0-14725 GCA_031387365.1 Armatimonas sp.
TCTCCCGCACGCGGTCCGTGGCGCGAATATTCAGGGGTTTAGTGCAGCCAACAAAGCGATTGTAGGCGATATCGTAATCCCGACTGGTGGTCTCGTGCTTGCGGACATAGGCCCAGTTTGGGTCTTGGGTCGGGTTCTTCCAGAGATTGATCGCCGTGAGGTCTCGGTGAAAGAGATTGTGCGAAATGGCATTGTCTCGTCCGTGCTCGATGGCAATCCCTTCGGCGTTAAACCCGAAGACATTCCCGACAATCTTTGTCTCGTAGCTGTAGCCGCCCCAGACCCCATGCCAGCACTCCAGTACTAAATTATTGACAAACGCATTGCGCGAGAAAGTTGCCTCGATCCCATTGGTGGGGGCATGGGAGAAGTCGTTGCCAAAGACAAGGTTATCGTCGCATCCGCCGCGCCCAGTGTCCATGGTGGTCTGGCCCGCCCACAGAAAAAAGCCGTCGCCGCCGTGCGTCACGGAGTTGTAGGCAAAGAGATTCTCGCTGCTCTGCTCATAGATCAGAATCCCTGCGGAGTCCTGGCCGCGATTATAGACGCCGTGGCTGTAGCCGCGTACACACCAGTCGATGTTATTCTGAAGGATTTTATTACGCGAGCTACGGTACATTCCCAGGCCGATTGCAGAGAGAAACGAGAAGTTGTTCTCCGCCACGAGGCCATCGTTGCAGCGCGTGAGCATCAGGCCACACTGCCCGCGTAGCGCTGTGCACTTGCGCACCGAGAACCCCCCACAGTCCACTAAATACAGCGCCGCCCCGTACTCTAGCCACTCGTCTTTTTCGTTCTGGTGAAAGCTCATCCAGTCAGACAAATCTTCTTTTTCTAGAGTACTCGCGAGCCGCTGCTTCCAGTTATCCGATGCGTCAATACTCTCCAGCTTCAGCCCCGGACAGCTTCGTGCCAGAACCCCGACTTTGTAGCCCTGCACCTGTAGATTCTTGAGGGTGATATTCTTGCCCGTGACGCGCACACCGACCCCGACACGCTTATCGGGCTCCGTCGTTGGCACCGTGCCACGAAGCGTTGCGCCCCCGAAGTCCACCGTAAGATTGTCTCCCGTGATGGTGATGCCTGCGGGCATAAAAAACTCACCCCGCGAAAACTTGCGCGAGGTGGTGAGGGCTGCTGGTATTTGCATGGGTTACTCTGCGAACGGATCGTCGAGTTCTTCGTCAGCGGGCGGTGGGGACGGGCGGCGCTGTGCGGCGGGTCGTGCCGGTGCGGGTGCCGATGCCGCAGGGGCACGGGGCGCGGGCGCGGCGGCGCGGGGGGCCATCGGGCGGGGAGCTGCATCGCCTTCGGCGAAGAACTCGTCTGTCTCCGGTTCGGGCTTCTTGTTATCTTCTCCTGGTTGCGCCTCGACCTGCGAGAGATACATCACGTGCGTCGGGTGGTTCTCCGACTCACGGTACTCATTTTTGAAGATTAAGATCTTCACTTGCGGCGAGAGCTTGCCCGTCAGAAAGGTCTTTCCGTTCTTGTCTTTGTTGGTCCAGAGACCACCTAGCTTGATCATGTCAGATGCCATAGTTCGTTAATTTTCCTTTTGAAATGCTCCCTAAAATGGGAGCAGTATGGTATAATTCCGGAGTCTTTACGGGCTTGTAGCTCAACGGTTAGAGCAGGGGACTCATAATCCCTTGGTTGGGGGTTCGAATCCCTCTAGGCCCATATTTTCCCCACTCCTCGGTGGCTACGCTACCCGGAAAGAGAGGTGGCGTCCTTCGACATCTTCTTCCCACTGCGCCTCGACAGCGGTGACTTGCGCTTGCGCGGGGCCTCGGTGGAGCTCCGCGAGGAGCGCCTGTAGCGGAGCACGCTCCAGTGCCTCCGCCTCAACTTCGACGCTGCCATTCGAAAGGTTCTTGACGTAGCCTCCACCAACTCCGGTGAGACGCTGGGCGGTGTGGTGTACCCAGTAGCGAAAACCAACTCCCTGTACATTGCCTTGAACCTTGGCACTTAAACGGATCATAATTACTCTTTTCCTCCCACACGGCGTGAGTGCGTTGCTAGATCATACACAAACTCTAGGGTCTGCGCCACCGGCTGCCCATTCTTGAGAGCGGGCTGCCACTGCCACTGCCGGATCGCCTCCAAAATGGCATCGTCAATCTCTTCGTCGCCCGAACCCTGGGTGAGGTTGACATCAACGCCTCCCGTGACGCTCACGGCAATTTTGACTTTGACGGTGCGGCTGTAGGTGCGCGATGCGGCATCCTCTGGCAGGTTTGGATAGAACAGCGCCTGGGGCTCCGCAGAGTGCGTGGGGCCAAAAGGGCGCGGCTTGTAGCTGGAGGGCACGGTGACACTAATATGGGTGATCTTGTCTCCTAGAGCAAGCTTTTCTAGGACATCCTGCCCCACCGTGACCCGCCCGAGAAGCGTGTAGCCATTGAGATCGAAGCCGGGGACATCGCGTTTGAGGATGTAGAACTGGCTCCCTGCGGAGTCACGCTCCGGGCCGCGCGCCATGCCGACGACCCCCTTGGTGTTCTTCAGACCTCGGTTTTGTTCGTAGGGGATCGTGTAGCCCGGCCCGCCCGTGCCATTGCCCGCCGGATCACCACCCTGAACCAGATCCGCCTCGATTCGGTGAAAAGTGAGCCCGTCGTAGAACCCACGCTGTGCCAGGTTGATGAAGTTTGAGACGGCAACCGGAGCTTCGGTGGGCTCTAGCTCGATCTGAATTGTCCCCTTGGCAGTTTCGAGTGTCGCAATGGGCCGCTCAATCTGTTTCTTAGGCTTTTGGACTTTAGGCTTTACTTCTTTTTTAGGTTTCTCTTCTTTTTTCTTTTCTGTTTTCTTCTCCACCACGGGGGGCTTTTGTGCTGGGGGCGGAGTCTGAATGAGAGGCTGCGCGAGCAGTAAAAGGGCTAGGACACTGAGCATTGACTCTACTCCACGATCTTCACTTTGAGTATCTTGTCGCCAATGGCGATCTTCTCAGCCACTGCCTGCCCGACCACGACCTGTCCAAAGACGGTGTACTTATTCATGCCATCAGGCTCTTTCTCATCGAGGCTCGGGGCGGGCTTGCCGATGACCATGTAAAACTGGCTTCCCGCAGTATCCCGTCCGGCATTTGCCATCGCCACGGCTCCTCGGTTGTGTTTGAGAATGCCATTTTTCTCGTTAGGAATCTTCCAGCCGGGCCCTCCTGAGCCATTGCCTGCCGGATCGCCGCCTTGAATCACAAAGCCGGGATCGACTCGGTGAAAAGTCAGGCCATTATAAAACCCTTTTTGGGCTAGCTTGATAAAGTTTGCGACGGTTTTAGGAGTCACATCGGGGTAGAGGATGATCTGAATGGTTCCTTTCGATGTCTCAATAATTGCCAGAGGGCGCTTGGTTTTTAGGTGGGTTTGTCGTGGATCCATGTTTGTATTGTACCTGCCCCCTGAGAGCACCGGAGTGTCTTTGCGGTTACGAGTTTTTTCGGGTGGTGCGCTATAATAGCGAATGAAGTTTGTACGGTATATTCCTCTCCCACCCTCGCGGGTCGCTTCTGCGAAACAAGACGGACTGGAGCACGTTCTTGGCGTGGCTGTGCCACAGACTGAATACGTCTTGCCGGTACAGCACGCCTTTATCGAGGCCGATCTTGCACGGCTTCTGGACTGGGCCGATGCGCCGATAGATAATGTTGCCTGGCTGCTCTCCTATCGCGCCCTTGGGCTACGCACGATTGCGGGCTTGCCTATCCGCTGGGATGCCGCCGTCAAGCCGTTCGCCAAGAAACTCAGCCACGTTGAGCTGCTGCCACCCGTGAAGAACATCCCCTCTTTCCGCGACTTTTATGCCTTCGAGGCCCATGTGAAAAACGCCCGCAAGAAGCGCGGGCTGGAGATGGTGCCGGAGTGGTACGACGCGCCGGTTTTCTATTTCTCTAATACGGCCAGTATTGTGGGCAATGGTGCGAAGATCCAGAAACCCACCGAGACCCGCGAGCTAGACTACGAGCTGGAGTGGGCGGTGGTGATTGGCAAAGAGGGCGGTAATATCGCAGTCGCCGATGCCGACGACTACATTCAAGGCTTCACGATCCTCAACGACTGGTCTATGCGCGATGTGCAGCGCCACGAGATGAAAGTGGGTCTCGGCCCCGCAAAAGGCAAGGACTTCGCCACCAGTGTCGGGCCTTACTTAGTCACCCCCGATGAGCTGGAAGACCGGGTGCTAGAGAACCGCTCCCGGGGCAAGCGCTACGACCTGGAGATGGCAGTTTTCGTGAACGGCGTCCGGCGCGGCGGGGGCAACACCCGTGACATGAACTGGACTTTTGCCGAGCTGATCGCCGCCGCCAGCCGCAACACCGTGCTCAAACCCGGCGATCTGATCGGCTCAGGAACCGTGGGCACCGGCTGCATCACCGAGTTCGCTGAGGGGATCTGGCCTTGGCTGGAGGTGGGGGATGTGGTGCGGCTGGAGGTCGAGCGACTGGGCGCACTGGGGAATGCGATTGTCTGAGCCCTCCTGAACCCATCCCCCGGCCCCTTCCCTGCCGTAGGCACGCGCGGAAGCCACGGGCTTTAGCCCGTGCGAGGAGCGTGATCCCACCCACCGTATTGCTGTGGGTGGCTGTTATGAGGGGCAAGGGGATGGGTTCCCCTTGCCAACAATTTCAGAAGCGTAGTGGGTAGGATAGGGCATGGCAAGTAGGATAGGGCATGGCGAAGTGCTCTAAGCCCTCGGTTGGACGTAAGGGCAGTGCGCCTCCTGTCTCCTCTTCAGGTAAACCTGTCCTCCATTACTGGAGTGGTGGGCATACTCGCCATCGCGTTCTTGTCCATTTTGTATTTTGCCCCAAGTACCGCCATCGTGTTTTGGAAGGGGCCATCGCCTCTCGCCTTGAGGAGCTTTTTCGTGAGTGTTGTGAGATGCAGCGCTGGTATCTTCACGAGCTCAACATTCAACCCGATCACGTCCACTTACTGGTTCAGTTTTCTCCCTCAGAGCTAATTTGTGATGTTGCACAGAGTCTGAAAGGTGGCTCCAGCATCACAATTCGCTCTGAGTTTCCAGATCTTCGTGAGTTTTTGTGGGGGGCTGCATTTTGGTCAGAGGGCTACTTTTGTGAGAGTGTGGGCTATCGCGACGAGGCTGCGGTTCGTCGTTACATTCGGGATCAAGACAAAATCGTCGTTTCTGAAAAAAATGAGGAACTCTCTCTTGGTTTTGATGGTCAGCCTTGACAGGCTTTCTTCCCGTTGTAAAGAACCACAGGGCTGAAAGCCCGGGGCTTTAGCCCGTGGTTCTTTACTGAGGGAGGGTGCCGAGGAACGAGGCGGGTGGGTATGAGGCGGGTGGGTTCTGATAAAATTCTGTCATGTCCTCCCGAATTGTTCTGCCTGATGAGGCCGCACTTACCGAAGCCGCCCAGCGGCTGTGCGCCGGAGAGCTCGTGGCCTTTCCCACGGAGACGGTTTACGGGCTTGGGGCCAACGCGCTGGACGCCGTAGCCGTCGCGAAGATCTACGCCGCCAAGGGCCGCCCGGCCACCAACCCCATTATTGTGCATGTGGCGAGTGTGGAGCAGGCAAAAGCGCTGGCGAAGACGTGGCCGAGTATTGCCGACGAGCTCGCCGCCGCGCACTGGCCCGGCCCGCTAACTCTGGTTTTAGAGAAAGCCGACGGCATCCCGGACATCGTCACCGCAGGTGGCACGACGGTAGGCATCCGCATTCCCAATCACCCCGTCGCGCTGGAGTTATTACGGCGTGCTGGTGTTCCCATCGCCGCGCCCTCGGCCAACCGCAGCGAGGAAGTCTCTCCAACGCAAGCCTGCCATGTCGCCGACTCGCTTGGGGAGTTTGTGGACGATTTACTGATCCTGGATGGTGGCCCGTGCGAGGTCGGAATCGAGAGCACAGTGCTCGATGTCACCTGCGATCCGCCAAGAGTGCTGCGGCCTGGGATGGCGAAGATTAACCTACCCCCTAGCCCCCGCCCGGCGGGGGAACTCGGCAAGGGGGTGGCTCGTTCACCGGGGCAGATGCTGCGGCACTATGCACCGAAAAAGCCAACCGTTCTGATGCGCTACGGTGAGGCGTATTTCCAGCAAGAGGGGGATGCCTGGCTCGCGCTTCCGCAAGACCCACACGCTGCCGCGCAGGTTCTCTATGCCGAGCTGCGGCGTTTGGATAGTGAAGACAGTGTTGCTCGTATCGTGGTTCCAATCCAGCCGGATACCCCAGCCTGGGCCGCGATTCATGATCGTCTACGGCGGGCGGCACATGGCGCTTGACAGGCGCACCCGGACTACGGTATTTTGACGGTGTGCTTGTACCAGGTTGGGTCTGCCCGTACTGTGGCAGGGATTGCTCTCCGATTGAGGGGCCGCCCTGTACGCACTTCTTCCTCGCGGATGGGGAGTTTGGCTGGCGGTTCACTCCGGCGGCGGAGCACCTACACGATGCGGCGTTCTTCAAGCACCCGAGCCTCTTTCGCGACTTGCTCTACCACGATAATGTCTGTCGGCAGCACTTGATTCTGCGCCGGGCCCTCTACGAGAAATCGCTGGAAGTCTACGCCTTTACGGATCGTCCCGAGGCGGCCATTGCGGCGTTTCAAACTGCGATTCGCTGATGGGTTTAGATTCGGTGATGCGCAAGACATAGATCGGCTTGCCCAGAATACGCTGATCATCTTGCACTTGCTCCAGGAGCGCCGCTGCCTCGTTTGCCTTGAGCCAGATATCCGATTCGGCTTCCAGGCCACCATCGCCGATATGCGCTAGGGTGAGCGTAATCCGCGCATCGGGCGTTTTTAGTGCCAAGGCGGCGAGCTGTGCCCGCGCCTCTGGCACGTCGAAAGTGTAGTCGTCGGGGAGGCTAACCGAGCTCTTCACAGCGCTTTTTGATGGCTTGCTGCGTAGACTCAAGGTTGTTTTGCATCGTTTTGAGAATAATCGCGTTGATCAGTGCCCCCACGAGCGGAATCTCCAGCCGATAGGTCAGCACCGAGTCGAACTTTGTCAGGCCGGGCTCGATCTCCGTGAAGGTCCAGACACCGTGAAACTCGTCGAAATCGCCGCTCACTTGCTTAAAGGTGCAGGTGCCGCGTTCGGTATCCCAGACATCCTCCTCGGCCCAGGTGATGCGCCTTTTGAGCTTGGGCACAATCGCAACCCACTCACTTGTCACCGTCTTGGTATCGTCGGAGCGGGTCAGAGTCGTGATGGACTGGACATCGTCCATAAACTCTGGGAATGCCTCATTGTCGCGGGCTATGGCAATCGCGACGGCACGATTTGTTTTGATTAGAATATGGCTTTCAATGCGTGGCATAGAGGGATTGTAACATACTTTGCCGAATCAAAAAGCATGCAAGTATCACTTTGTGGGGCGGGGCTTGGTGCGGGGAAGCTGAGCCTGCTGGAGTTTACGGAGCTGGCAGCACGCTCAGGCTACTCTGGAGTTGATTTTGGCATCAGTAGCGCTCAGCGCCTCGCCGACGAGCTTGGAGGAACCACGGCGCTGAGTGAGAAATTTCTCACACTCGGAGTGGCTCCCGCGACCTTCGGGCTGGAAGTGGAGTGGCGGCGCGACGACGCGGCGTTTGCAGCGGGGATGGCGACTCTGGCGGAGAAGGCTGCGATTGCGCAGCAGCTTGGCTGTACGCGCTGCTGCACCTGGATGCCCAGCGCCACCAGCGACGATTCCAATGAGTGGCGAGAGCGCACCGTGGCGCGTTTTCGGGAGATCGGCAAAGTCTTTGCGGACTACGGCGTGCGCTTTGGGCTGGAGTGGGTCGGGCCGCATCACCTGAGAGCGGGCGGGGAGAACCAGATGGGCCCCCATCCAACCGTCTGGACACTGCCACAGACACTGGAGCTGATCGCCGAGACGGGCCAGAGCAATATTGGGCTACTGGTAGACTCCTACCACTGCTACACCACGGGCATCACCGAGGACGAGCTTGCCGCGCTCACCGACAGCCAGATTGTTCATGTGCACATCAACGACGCCCCGATTGGAGTGGGGCCTTCCGGGGCAAAAGACGGCCAGCGCGTGGTTCCTGGGACGGGCGAGATTAATTTGGCGGGCTTTTTGAGTGGTCTGCGACGGGCTGGGTACGGCGGCTACATTGCCTGTGAGATTCTGGCCCCTGCTCCGGTTGCCGACACTCCCGCCGAAGCCGCGGCGCTGATTCGAAGTGCTCTGCGGGGGCTCGGAATTTAGTGGCTGAGCCGAGACTCGCACTGGCGGGCTGCGGAACGGTGGGAGCAGTACACGCCGAGCGGCTGGTCGCGGAGGGTGCTCAGATCGTCGCCATCTGTGATCCCGATGCCGAGGCACTCTCGCGCATGGCCCGGGCGCTACCCCAGCGTCCGCTACTTTTTCGTTCCGAGCAGGACCTGCTGGCATCGGGGGAGGTGGATGCGATTGTCTTGTGTACTCCGCATGCCCGCCACGCCGATCAGATCGCGGCGGCACTGGAGGCGGGAGTGCATGTGCTCTGTGAGAAGCCCTTTGTCACTCACTACGAGACCGGGGTAGGGCTGGTAAAACAGGCGCGTGAGAAGAACCTGGCGCTTTTTGTCTCCTACACCCGGCGGGCACGGGGCCATGCGCGGTTCTTGCAGGCAGCGGCAGGGCGGATTGGTCCGGTGCAGTTTGTCTCTATTTTACGTGGCCAGCCCTGGCTCCAGACACACGGGCGTACCTGGCGGATGCAGGAAACCGAGGGCGGAGGCTTTCTGCGTGATGCGGGCGCTTCCATGCTGGATCTGTGCTTGCATCTGATACCCCTGCCTGTGAGTGAGGCCAGCGCGGAGCTCTACCGTGCGGGAACGGCGGAGGTGGATGTCTGCGCGTCGGTGCGGCTGCGCTTTAGGGGCGATGCTCGGGTTGAGCTGACTCTGCTGGGGGATGCCGTCGAGACTCTGGAACGTATCCAGATCTTCGGGGAGCGGGGAACTGCGGGCTGGTGCCAGCGCGAGGGGGTTCCCGCCGAGCTCTATCTGAAAGAGCTGGAGGGCGCTCTGGAGAGCCCTGACCCGGCGACCTACCGAATCCCGACACCCGATATCGCCTTCCTGACGGCGCTGCGCTCCGGGCGGCGTTTCGATGCTGAGACTGCTGCGGATCTCTACGATGCCGCCACGGCGCTGCCCACGATTGCTCTGGTAGAGCGCCTCTACCGCGAGGCGCAGTGGAGATGATATAATTCTTGCCGTAGCCGGAGTGATGAAATGGTAGACATGCGCGCCTCAAAAGCGTGTGGGGCAACCCGTGCGAGTTCGAGTCTCGCCTTCGGCATACTCTCTCCTCCCTAGAGGTTTTTCATGAAACGTCAGGTTCCCCCGATTGTGTTCTATGGCATTGTTGCCGTCGCGTTGCTCGTGGGAGCCAGTCTACTCACCAAGCCAGGTAACCCAGAGCTGCACAAAGGGGTTCTTATTGATCAGCCTGCTCCTGCCATCGAAGGCGAAACCGTAGACGGCAAGAAAATCAGCCTTGCCGATTACAAGGGGAAAGTCGTGCTGATCAACTTCTGGGCAACCTGGTGCGGGCCGTGTAAACAGGAACTTCCGACTCTGGTGGAGCTGAAGAAAAAGTACGGCGCACAAGGCCTAGAGATTATTGGGCTAGTCTCCAACGACAACCTGAAAAACGCCACGGACTACGCCAAAGACAACCAGATGGACTGGCCGCAGCTCACCGCGACCCCGGAGATAGGCAGTCTCTATGGCATCCGCGCCATCCCGGCCTCGTTTGTGGTGGATCGCAAGGGCCAGATCGCGGCCACGATTGAGGGGCTGGTGGAGCCGGATATCCTTGAGTCTGAGGTCAAGGCGCACCTATGAGGACGCGTAAGGCCGTTATCACTGCCGCTGGGCGCGGAACTCGGATGTTTCCTGCCACTCGTGCGATCCAGAAAGAGATGCTCCCGCTGGTAGACACAGATGGGCTGGTAAAACCCACGATCCAGATGATCGCTGAGGCGTGTGTGAGCGCCGGGATCGAGGAGCTGTGTATCGTGGTGGAGCGCGGCGGCGGGCAGGCGTTTCAAGAGCACTTCCGCGCCTTCACCGACGATGAAAAACAGGTCTTTGCCGGTAAGGACTGGCTTCTGGCCGAGGGCGAGAAGCTGGCAAGCCTTGCAGAGCGCATCAGGTATGTTGAGCAACCCTCACCCGAGGGCTTCGGCCACGCGGTCTACCAGGCAAAAGCCTTTGCCAGCGGCGAGCCGGTTCTCTTGCTTCTGGGCGACCATGTCTACACCGGCGATCCGCTAGGACAGATGCTCGCTGCTGGCGCGTCATCGGGCGGCTCGGTGACGGGCGTGCGCGTCGAGCCCGAGAGCGGCGTGAGTGTTACTGGGATCATAAAAGGCAAGGCGACAGAGACGGCGGGCCTCTACGAGATTTTAGCGCTGCAAGAAAAACCCACCGTCGCCGAAGTTCAGGCTCTCAACACTGAGGGGTTGGCGGCAAGTACCTACCTGGGCCATTTTGGGATTCATCTCTTTACATCGGAGATCTTTGACTGCCTCGGCGAGCTGATCGCCACCAACAGGCGAGTGAAGAACGAGTTCCAGCTCACCAGCGGCCAGGAGCTACTCTGGAAGCGCAACCCGGATAACTACCGCGCCTTGTTGGTGGCCGGCGAGCGCTGGGACATCGGTCTCCCCGATGAGTACCTGCGAACACTGGCGAAGTTTGGGAGCCTTGGGCCACATTCCCAGGTATTAATGCCGTGAGGTACTTAAGATGAGACAAGAAAGCGCTCCGGGCGCTGTGCGGAAGACCATGAAATCGGGTGGGCTCTCGCTAAGCTGGCAGCAGTTTCCCCTGGGCCCGAATGGAGCGCCGCTCGGGGTGCATCTCTACTGCGTTCCGCCACCCGGTACAAAGCGCGACGACCTTGGTCCTGGCACAACTCTGAAAGCCTCCTCGCCGTTTTTCTGTGAGATCTGGAGCTTGGCCCCGCTTCAAAAACTCAGTAGCGCCCTTTTTTACGAAGATGGCGACACACGGCCTCTTACGCTGGCCTGGGTGGACGAGAGCCGCAAGAGTGTTCCCGTGCTCAAGTTTCGCTTTGGCGTCGGTGATGTGGGTGAGTGGCGGCTCGTTCTCTTTCCGCAGGGCGCTCTCAAGCCGCCTGTGGTGCAGAGCTTCACATTTGCGGAGAACTCCCTTATTGATATGGACGGGAAAGAAAACGGCAAGCTTGTCTTCAAAGAGAGCTGGACCAACGATGCGAATAAAGAGTTCACGGCAGTCTATCGTTTCAACGGCGAGCGTTTTGTTGACGACAAGGCCATTTGGTTCGTCTTAGGGCCGACCACAAAAAGCCGCGCCGAAGTGGAAGCATGGCTGACGAAAAATCCGCACCACGCTACTGCCGAGCTGATCGAGACACGCAAGTTCCCCGGCCTCAAGCCCGGCCTCTGGGCCGTCGTCTTCGAGCGCTGTCAAGATCGTGCCTATGCGGAGGCGCAGGCAAAAGTCTTGATTAAGTCCGGAATCTCCGGCTACTCCAAAAAAGCGAAGTAGGATTCTGTCACACCCCAAGAAACAGGGGCGTTTCTTGAGGTGTGAAAAAACAAACTCTCTTTGTAATGGCCGCTCTCTCGCTACCACTTCTTGCCACTCGGGTTCATGCAGATACCTCCGAGCTCCGTGCACGTCTGGAAGCGCCCGGAGCCTCAACCGTGCGCCGCATGGCTCCCGTTCGAATTAGCGGTCGTGGTCGGAGCTGGGCCAATGCCACGGCGATTTCGGTGGACACCGAGGCGGGCCAGGAGCGTCGCGATGGCATCTATCTCTACTTCCAGGATACCAAAGCGGACAATAGCGGCGAGATCTTCCTTGGAGGCCGCACCGATGCCGTGGGGATCTACACCTCGTCGGCGTATCTGGACAGCAAAGAGGTCGCTGGACTCGTCAAGTTTCTCGACACCACGATTGCAAAGTACCGCGAGATTCAGGGCAAGGATCAAGGCCTCGTCAGCTATAGCTACGCCCTCGCCGAGGACTGCACACTGGAGATGGGCGTGGTGGGCAAGCGCCAGGAATTCTCGCTCTACTCGTCGGGCAAGTTGCTACGCGGCCAGTCGTTTGCGGTCGCCAACCGCCAGCTCAAAGTGACTCTGGTGGGCGTTGAGGAGTTCGAAAAGCTCCGCGACTATCTCAAGGAAAGCATTACCTGGCAAAAGTCGGTAAAGTAGGGCATGGATCGAAAACGAATCTGGGGGCTCGTGGCACTGCTGCCACTGGCCCTCCCGTTGCTGGCCCAAACCGGTAAAGCAGACAATCCAGCGAAAAACTATAAAAGTGGTAAGGCACTGCTTAAACAGCCCTTTAAGATGTCAACTGTGGTTTCGGGGCTCTGTCGTTCACTTACTCCTGAGGAAGAGAGGCAACGCAGTCAAAACCCTCACTTCAATCACTATGCTCAGGTCTATGTAAATATGACTGGCCAAGTGATGGCAGAGCGCTATAGTCAAGCATCGAAACGCTATGAGGGAAAATTAGATCAGCTTTTCAAAACAAATTCCAAAGCTTATTGGAAACTAGAACTAGAGGGCCGACGTGAAGAGAGATTTTGGACAAAGCTGACACCCTTTCCTGTAGGTACTGTGCTGGTAAAAGAGAAGTTTGATAACCCGCAGGGCAAGGGGATTCCGGAGCTACTGACAGCGATGGTAAAGCGCGAGAAGGGCTACAATCCGGCCTGCTATGACTGGGAGTTTCTGGTGCTCGACGGCAAGGGGGAGCGGGTTTTAGAGCATGGAAAACTGGTGAGGTGCCAAAGTTGCCATAGTGATAAACCATACAAACGCACTGATGGCGTTGCTACTCTTAGTCAGTGGAGGATGCCATTAGCCTTGTCCGGTTCTCGATAAAGCGTTTTTTCCAGGCGGAGTCTTCCATGTGGCGCACCCAGAGAATGTCGCCGTCCTCGCCGTCGTAGTAGCCTTTGCGGGTGCCTTCCCAGGAAAATCCGTATTTCTGGTAGAGGTGCTGCGCGGGGGCGTTGCTGCGGCGCACTTCCAGCGTGGCCGATGTCGCGCCACGCGCCTGCGCGGCTTCGAGCAGGCCCACGAGCAGCCGCTCTCCAAGCTTCTGGTTGCGCCAGGTGTCGGCGACCGCGAGTGTGGTGATATGGGCCTCGTCCATGACCAAGTGAAAGCCGCAGTGCCCGACAACATCGTGGTCGAGCTCCGCGACGAGATAGATCGCAAAGGGATTCGAGAGCTCGTTGATCCACGCTGATGTGGTCCAGTTCGTGGTGAACGACTGGCGCTCGATGCGCGCGACCGTCTCGATATCGGTGCCCACCATGGGGCGAATGATCACGGCGCTCATACCGCGCCAATCGCTTCCTCGCCCTCAATCCAGAACGTGCCATCGGGGCAGAACTCTTTCTTCCAGATCGGGACATCGTGCTTGAGCGTATCAATGGCCCAGCGACACGCCTCAAACGCCTCGGCTCGGTGCGAGCTAGCGATGCAGACGACAACAGCAACTTCCCCGACCGGAATAAAACCGTAACGATGGAGAATCGCGCAGGCCAGCCCCCAGCGTGTTTTCACTTCGGCCACGAGCTTCTGCATCTGCGCAATCGCCATCGGAGCATAGACCTGGTACTCCAGCCCCGTCACGCTCCGGCCCTTGGAGTGATCCCGCACCACACCGACAAACTGCACGTATGCTCCGTCGGCGTCCGTCATCACGGCATTCACGGCCTGCTGCGGCTGAAGCGGCTCGGTCGTTAAAAGCACCATAGCTTCGGCTACCCTCCGCTCATCGGGGGCAGAAATGCCAGCTCATCGCCGTCTTTGAGGAGCGTCTCCGCTGTCGCAAAGTCCGCACCGACGGCAACGCGGGTGCGGCTGAGAAGATCGGCAAGGCGCAGCTCCGTGGTGGCAAGAGCGGCGGCGGCATCGGCAACCGTGGCGGAGTCGGGCAGAGAGATCGTGAGTTCCCCCGAGGGCACGGTATCGCGGTAGTGGCCGAAAAAAAGAGCACGGATAGTCATTGGCTTCAGGATACCACTTCAAGCAAGTTCAAAGTCACACTCAAAAGTGCGGCTCCAGGGAAGTTTAACGGAGCCGGGGACGAGTGTGAGGCCAACCCCGACGCCGCGTTTCTGGAGCTGGGTGAGACGCATTTGCAACCCCGTCTCTATGCTCTCACAAGTGAAGGCGATTTCCCCCCCAGCCCCCGATAACGGGGGAGTTGGATCGGGATCGTGGTGGCCGAAGCGCTCAATGTTCTTGGTGCGGGCCTCGCGGCGCACTTCGGTCTGGTAGCCCCAGCCTTCGAGGAAGTGGTGTGTCAGAGCAATATTCTGGGCAGGGACATCGGCACTTTCTCCCGCGAGCCAGAGCGCGACGGCCTGCGCGACAGTCGTCCCGAGCGTGTTGCCCGCCGTGTTCCACGCGCCGAAGCTGGCGAGCTTGGCGGGAGCACAGGGCGAGTTTTCCGCAAAGAGAAGCTCAATGGCGAGCGGGTCCGCGCCATTGGGATAGGCTACATCCCCTAGCGCGACGAGCTTTCCAATATTCTGGAATGTACCTAATTTAGCGAAAAATGCCTCGTAGGCGCTCTGGCGCGGCGCGCGCTCGGCGTCGGCAAAGTCTGAACGCCACTCGGTGCGGCGCGGCGAGGGCGTGAGAACCCCGAGAATCAGATCGGCGTCTTCGGCGGAGCTTGCCAAAATCCCGCCACACGCCCCGATCTGGCCCTCGACCGTGAGCC
>JANNDD010000728.1:0-2402 GCA_031387365.1 Armatimonas sp.
TACTTTGAGCGCAACTGGCACGCCGAGCACCTGGATCTGGCCTGCGACTGGCTTTCTGACAAAGGGATTCTAGAGCGCGTCGGTATTCCCCTGCGCCTCACCAAAGACAGCCGCGTGACAATGGAGGAGGCGGGCTATGTCCACGTTGGATTTGAGCCCGAGGGGCGGTGATAGAATTGTCTATGAACTACGTCATCCCCGACAGCGTCCGCAACTTCCGCGACTACTTCAAGCTCCGTGCCTCGCCGCGTGAGGTCGCTGAGGCCCTGGGCTATACGTTTTCTGTAGATGCACTGGCCCTCCCCCGGAGCGAGGAAACTTTGCTCTGGGCAGAGACACTCAGCGCCCGATTGACGCAGGCACAGCGCCGGTTCTCCCTGGTCAATGAAACCGAACGCCGCGAGCTTCTCTTGGCTCCGGTGGTCTTTGAGATCGGGAGCCGCTACGACGTGGATGTCCGCTGGGAATACGATATTCAGGCTGGGCCACAGCTCAAGGGGACGTTGGACTATTTACTCGAAGCAGAGCGTCGTTTGCTCGTGGTCGAGGCCAAGCAGGCCGATCTTGTGCGTGGTTTCCAGCAGCTCGCCGCCGAGCTTGCCGCACTCGACCTGCTCACGCCTCCTGAGGTTCCTGTACTTTATGGGGCACTTACAGGAGGCGATACCTGGCGCTTCGGGGTGCTGGATCGTGCTACAAAAACCATCACCCAGAGCCTCACTGTCCTGCGTGTGCCTGACGATCTCACCGAGCTTCTCCAGACCCTCCTGGGAATCCTTGCACTGCCTGCCCTGAGGCCACAATAACAACCGTAGTGTGTGACACCTACAGGCACACAAATCTCTCGGCACAGTCAAGGAGGATTTTCCCGCCTGTCTGACAAACAGTTGTTTATGCGAGAGACAATTCTGATTCGGGGGGCGCGTGAGAACAATCTCAAGAACATCACGGTGGAGATTCCGCGCGACAAATTGATCGTGCTGACGGGCCTCAGCGGCTCGGGGAAGTCGTCGCTGGCGTTTGACACGCTCTATGCGGAGGCGCAGCGGCGCTTTATGGAGTCCCTTTCGGCGTGGACGCGGCGCTTCGTGCAGCAGCAGAGCCGCCCCAAAGTGGACGCGATTCTGGGGCTGTCGCCGGTGATCTCGATTGAGCAGAAGACGATTACCAAGAACCCGCGCTCGACGGTCGGGACGATGACTGATATCGGGGATTATCTGCGCCTGCTCTATGCCACCAGCGGCGAAGCGCACTGCCTCCGCTGCGCGCAGTCCATCCCGACCGTGAGCCTGACGCAGCTCTCCGAGCATCTGCTGGCGCTTCCCGAGGGCACCGCCGTCGAACTCTGTGCGCCCGTTGCAAAAGTCTACGGCGAGGAGTGGAGCTATCTCTTTACTGAGGTCCGTACCAGGGGCTGCCGCCGGGTTCGCATCAACGGTGAGCTGCGTGATCTCGCCGATGAGCTGGGGCTGGACGAAGACGCGCCCCAAGAGATTGAGGCCGTGGTGGATCGGGTGATTGTCAAGCGCTCGCAGGCCAAGCAGCTTCTTGTGGCGCTCACGGATGCCGCCAAGCTGGGCGAGGGCTTTGTACGCTGCCGCTTTGAGGACGAGAGAGTCGAGGCGCGGTTTTATGAGAACTTTGGTTGCCCCGAGCACCGGCTGACATTTATCGAGCGTGAGGGCTGGTTTTTCTCGTTTAATGAGCCCGAGAGCGCCTGCCTGACGTGCTCCGGGCTAGGAATCTATCTGAGGGTGCACACCGGCCTGCTGGTTCCCGATCCGTCGCGCTCGATTTTAGGGGGCGCGTTTGTTAAAGAAGCGTTCAATGTCGACAAGCACAACAACAACGGGCGTATTCTCTGGGGGCTGGCGGCACACTATAACTTCTCGCTAGAGATGCCCTTTGCGGAATTGCCTGAGAGTATTCGAGAGATTCTCTTCTGGGGCACGAAGGGCGAGGAGATCACGCTGGTGCAGCCACCAGGGGGGCGTGATGATCGCAGCATCGGCAAGAAGCAGAAGTTTGCGGGGGTGGCCAACCAGATCGAGCGCTGGTATAAGGGGTACCGCCAGAAGCAGGAGGCTAACTCCAATGTTGAGGATTGGCTGCGTAAAGTCATGGTCGAGACAACCTGCCCAGACTGCCAGGGGATTCGCTTGCGTCGCTCACGAACCCGAATCCAGTTTGGTGGGACGGATATTCACACTCTGAGCACTCTCACCCTCGCCGATGCCGCCGTCTTTTTGCGGGAAGTACCGCCGCCCACGCGCAGCCCCGAGGCGGCGCGGCAGATCCTCCAGGCGATTCTCTCGCAGCTAGAACTGCTTTGTGATATTGGGCTGGACTATCTCTCGCTCTCACGGCGCTCGGGGACACTCTCGGGCGGGGAGTCGCAGCGG
>JANNDD010000431.1:0-4129 GCA_031387365.1 Armatimonas sp.
TGGGTGGGTTCCATCTCACCTATTGTATCGCTCTCGCTCTACAAGTCCGTATCAAATCTACAAGTCCGTATCAAATCTACAGCCCGATTCCCTCTGCACTGTCCGATGATTCCCTCGGCGGCGCTGTCGTGGCAGTGCGCCTCGCTCGGATGTTGCCCATCATCATTGCCCCAGAGTTTGCCAAGTCTACAGGATTACCCCTTGCGGAAGGGTACATGGATCAGCTCGGCGGCTTTTCTCTTAGCCACCTCCCCCCGCCGGTCATACCGCGCCGTTGTCGTCACGTTGGCATGGCCCGCCAGCTTCTGAACCGTAGCGATATCCGCCCCCCGATCCAGTAAGTCTCCAACAAAGGTGCGCCGGAAGTCGTGGGGGGAGAAGTGAACTACGCCCGCTTCCCGCGCCCGCTCGATCAGGATAAGGTAGAGAGCCTGAGCCGTCATCCCGAGCAGCTCACCAGATGCTCCCTCGTCCCTCACCAGCTTCCCACCCTTGCGCGAGGGGAGCAACAATGCCCCCGGCGAATCGCCGCGCATGAGCACCCAGGCATCCAGCGCGGCCTGTGCACCGCCAACCACTGGCACGAGCCTCTGTTTGTTGCGTTTGCCCAGGATCTTGACCACTCCCTCCTCAGCGTCGTAGTCGCCAAGGCTCAGTGTCGCCAGCTCCGCACGGCGCAGTCCACAGCCATACAGAAGCGCCACAATCGCCGCGTCCCTCGCTCCGACCGCACTACGATCCTTCTGGCATACGTCGATGAGGGCCGCGATCTCTCCACTTTTCAAGGAGCGACCTGCGGGAAGCGTCTCGCCCTGAACCCGTTGGACATCGACGGCACGCTGGTAATCTTCGGCACTGAGCTGCCCCAGCCGCCAGGCGGTCTTTATCGTCCCTCGCAGCGCCGAGAGCATCTTATTGACCGTGGCGTAGGAGTACTTCTCCGCCAGCACCGCTCGAACCGCGCTGGTGTGCTGGAACCTAAGTGCTCTCCAGGGCAGTAGCTCGATCCTCACCTGCACCGTTTTCTCTCCCAGCTCTGGCAGAAGTAGCGCCGCGATGATGCCGAGCGCATCGCCCATCGATCGCCGCGACCCCGGCGCGAGGCTAGCCAGGTAGACCACCGCAGCGTTCTGATCACGTCGCTGGCCTTCTTGTACCACGACGAGCGGAGCGACTACTGACAGGCTAGTTTCTTTCTCTTCTTCTTGCATTTTCTCCCCCCTTCCCCCCTCCGGGGGAACCAGCGCATCGCTGGACTGGTCTACGTGCTACGCTGGGTTCGTTTCACTTTCGCCCAGTTTTTCGCGGCACCATAACAAAGCCTGGCGGGAGTCTTTGACGCGTAGCCTTGTGTCGGGTGGGCCGATGAGTGGGTTCTGGAGAAAGTGCTCGGTGTCGTGCGTGACGAAAAGATCCGCATCGCACTCGACTGCAGCCGCCAAGACACGAGCGTCGGGAAGGTAGCCGGTCAGCTCCACGCAACGCTCCACGGTCTCCTGAGCGGGATCGGGCACGGTGGCGACATCGGCAACATCCAACAAGACGACGAACCGAGCCAGAGCAGATGGGTTGCGCTTTCGTAAAAGCCGCTCCAGGTCGCTAAGCACCTCGCGGCTGATGCGAAGGTCTACGACTCCAGCCTCGCCCAACAGCAGCAACTGGCGACCGGGCGAGTCCTCACGCGAGGAAAGGGCTGCGGCGATCACCGCGCTACTATCCAGAAACAGCTTGGGCCGTGGCAAGGTTTTACTCCCCAGTCCTGTCCTCGCGCATCGCCCTCAGCTCGGCCAAGAGGTCTTCCAGGCTCGTGCCTTCCTGGAGTAGCTCGCCCTTGATCTGATCGCAGAGTGCCTCCACCTTGGACTCCTTAGGACTGAGCAGAAACGCCCCACCCAGATCAATTACCGTGAACTGCTGCCCCGACTTGATGTCGTACTGATCTCGTAGTGCCTTGGGCAGAGTGACCTGCCCGCGCTGCGCAACTTCAACTGATCCGATGCTCATAACCAATACCCTCCCACAGAATCCTGCCCCACAAAGTCCTGCCGTACGCTTCCGCGTACCATCAGAGATACAGCAGGCACGTATCGGCAGTAATACAGCAGTGCCGAAATTCTTTAAACCTAATAAGTATTTTATCGTTCTATCAGGTATTCAGCAAGACAGAATGCCAGTAAAGCAGATAAGCGGATATGCCGACGCTAGATAGATTTCCCCGTTTCATGTCGTTATTCCTTCTTAGAATGGTAATTCTAATAAGCTACCACCCGCCTGGAATATACTCGATTTCCAGCTCTCGACACCCGTTTTGGCGATTTGCCCCTAGAAGCCTCCAGAAGGCGATTCTACGGGCGATGCCTCCCGGAAAGGGAATCGCTCCACCCAGAAGGTAGGTAGGAAGGCCAAAAGTAGACAGATTTCGATAGGACTGGTAGGTATAGATCAGACAGTCCTAGGTAGATCGGCCTTCGTGGCCACTTTTTTGCCTGGTATTCTGGCATGGCTTTCTGGTTATCTGGTCTGTAAATCTGGTATACCAGTCTGGTATTCTGGCTATATGGTATACTACAAGCACGAAATTACCCCAGATAAGGGCTCGGGGGTTTGCCGACAGTAAAGCGCGGGGAGCAGAGCTTTTTCGGGGCGACTCGCGTAGAATCGCCTCACACTAGGCCGGAGCTAGAATGGGCACGTAGCTGGAAGTTCGGGAAAGGATTGGACAGGGCATGAAAATCATTACCATCACGGGCTACAAGGGAGGCGTCGGTAAGAGCACCGTCGCTATTCACCTCGCAGCGTTCTTCAGCAAGAAGGGCAAAACCGTCCTCGTAGACGGCGATCCCAACCGAACGTCCGTCGCCTGGGCTGAGCGCGGTTCCCTGCCCTTCGAGGTCGTGGATCAGAGGCAGGCGATGAAAGCTGTTGCGGGTGCGGACTTCATCGTGATCGATACTCCCGCACGCCCCGACTCAGATGACCTTAAGGAGCTAGCCAAGGGCTGCGACCTGATTGTGCTTCCCACCGCTCCCGACGTGCTCAGCCTACAGCCCATGCTAGAGACCTGCCGTGCGCTCCCTGGTGCCAAGTACCGGGCGCTTCTGACTATCGTGCCTCCCCACCCCAGCCGTGAGGGAGAAATCATGCAGGCAGAGTTGCGCCAGGCGGGTATCGAGGTCTTCGATGCCATGATCCGCCGCACCGTGGGCTTCCCCAAGTCGGCACTGGCGGGCACGACGGTGGAAACGCTCGACGATCCGCGGCAGAAGGCAGCTTGGGGAGACTTCGAGAGCCTCGGCAAAGAGATACTGGAGCTGATCTGACGGAGATACTCACTCTGATCTGCGGGGCTGAGTTTTAGAGTGAATGGAAAGGAAACGAGATATGGACAAGAATACGCCACGTTACGCGGACATTATTCAGAAGGCACGAGAGCCGCAGTCAGAGGAGCCAGAGCCGGAAATCGAAGAGGTGAGCTCGGCATTGCCAGAAAGCCAGAATGCCAGATTGGAAACTGCTCCTGGGAAGGTAGTTGAGGAGATGGTGAATCTCTCGATACGGGTGCCTAAGCGCCTCAGAATGCACTGGGTGGCCGAGGGTAAGCGGAGCGACACCAGCCTGACAGCCGTCATCACTGAGGCACTAAACGCTAGGTTTGGAAGACCCCAATAGTATCAATTTATTGGGGTTATGAGACACTCGTAATTAAAGTATAAACATAGCCATTTTCACAACGACGACTTTCCTCTTCCAGACTTATATTTTCCCATGCTTCGGCTTTTTCAATCCACGATGTGGACGGAACTTCGAGTTTTATTTCTTCTTTGCTGCTCAAATGAAGTATTTGAGCTGCTGCTGAAGTATTGTCTATTGATTTTTCATATTCAATATACCCATCGAAGTGAGGAGATTTTGTAGCTCGTTTGATTTTGCCATTATGTGACACAATGAATGCACATGCGTGATCTGAAGCCCTGACAAGTCTGATTAGACTAGCCATAAGTGAAACACTAAATGTCTCTGCAATTTTATCTCCACTTTTTAAAGTGACAACATCGTGGCTTACTACATAATTTAGGAGTTGTTGCTGTGGAATAAGAAGCATTGAGGCGAATAAATTTGCTTCTAATTC
>JANNDD010000772.1:0-8576 GCA_031387365.1 Armatimonas sp.
CAGGTGCAAGACGCTTTCCAGGGCTTCTACGGGAGGGAGAAGTGTCTCCTCCAGAAAACCTGCGAGCTTGTCCAAAATGCCTCCACCGAGGCGGGTAAGACTCGCATCGGCGCGGCTGAGGACACTCGTGCGCTCGTCGGAGGCAGGGGTAGGGGCGGCGAGAACCCCGTTTTTACTGACACTTTGCTGACCGGCGGACACGATTATTTTTTTACTGCGCACAACCATCCGCGCATCGCCCGTGCGCACCGCGAGCACCGAGCGGGCACCATCCCTACCGACACTCAGCACCGCGTTTCGGCTGCGAACACGGACGCGAAATGTCCCCGTCAGTACCTCAAAGAGGGCATCACGACGGAGCGGATCCACCTGGGCAATCACGGTCCCCCGCTTGAGCGAGAAGCGCCGGATCGCACCATGGGAGTAGCGAGCGGTCTTGACCAATAGCGCCGTGTCTTGCCGCAGCAGCAGGCGTGCGCCACGGGTCGTCAGCGCCAGTGTCGAGGTTCCGTTGGTGGAAAAAGCAACCTCAGGTGTGAGCCGCACCCGCATTCCCAGAACGGCGGGCTTCTCCTCACCACTTTCATTGATCACGCGCGGCTCACCGGTAACGGCGGCAACAGTGGCAAATTGGTAGTCGGGCATGCGTGTGGCCGTGTAGATCCCTCCTACCACGACCACCGCCAGCACACTAAGCACGCCGCGAACCAGCCGTTGCCGCCGCACGAGCGCCTCCGCACTGCCTTGGCTGTGCCGCCACCGTTCGCCCTTAAGAACCCGCTCCGCCGCCACGGCACCATCCGCCTCAATCTCCATCGGGGCTTCATCGCCCATCTGGATAGTGGTTTTCGTGCTCGGGTCGCTCCAGCGTCTCATAACTCCACTATAGCATGTAACACTATAATCCGAGTCAGTCTAGGCTCGGTCGCTCAGCGAGGCCTTTGTGGATCAGGGCAAGAATTTCCTCGCGCTCGGCTCCCGCAAGAGTGAGGCGCGGGGCACGTACCCACTCGGCTCCGAGGCCCGCCTCCTGAAGCACCAGCTTGATCTTCTGAACAAAGTGCGGCCCAATATCAAGGGTCATCAGCGGCAGGAACCAGCGCCAGAGCGCGCGAGCCTTGTCCCAGTCGCCCGCCCTCATCAGCTCCCACATCCGAGCGTTCTCTTTGGGGAAGGCGAGCCCAACACCCGCGATCCAGCCCGTTGCGCCCATCAAGACACACTCAGGGATAATCGTGTCCACGCCGCCAAAGATAGCGTAGCGCTCACCGCAGGTATTCGCGAGCTCCGTGATGCGCGTGGTGTCTGCCGATGACTCTTTGATCGCGACAAGAGTTTCCACATCCGCGAGCTCGGCGAACATCTTTGGGGTGATATCCACGCCGTAGCCAACCGGGTTGTTGTAGACAATAATAGGGAGCTTGCTCGCTGCCGCAACCGTGCGGAAGTGCGCCATGGTCTCCCGTGCATCGGACTTGTAGACCATCGCCGGGAGTACCATCACGCCATCGGCTCCGAGTGCTTCCATATCCTGAACATACTGACAGGAGGCTGCCGTGCTCATCTCGGCGACGCCCGAAAGCACGGGCAGGCGGCCCGCGGCCACTTCCTTGGCGTGCTTCACGACAGCGCGTTTCTCGGCGGGCAACAGGGTCTGATTCTCCCCAAGCGAGCCGCACATAATTAAACCGTGGATGCCGGAGTCAATGAGTATTTCCAGGTGCTTTGCCTGTGCTTGCCAGTTAATACTCTGGTCTTGATGCATCTGGGTGGTGACGGCAGGAAAGACACCACGCCAGGAAATTTGCTGATTTGCCATGTTTTAGATTATAATTCACATTGCGTACAATGTCAAAAAATTTATCTCAGTTTATTGGGGAGGATCTCAGAGCCAACCCTCCGCTTCCCCCCGCCCCCCTCACCCTAGCGGCTCTGGCAACGCGCTATCAGGTCAGCCTCACACCGGTTCGCCAAGCCGTGCGTGAGCTGATCGCCGCGGGAGTGCTTGAAAAATCAGCGACGGGGCGGCTGCGCTACCGAACCAACCCGCCACTGTTGCCAACACAAATGCCTCTAGCTCTGTCTCTATCTCTATCTCGCGACTGGGAAGACGAGCTGCGCCGCTCTATTCTCCAGCGCTCGCTACGGGGCGACCAGGAGTTTCTACGCGAGGAGGCACTTTCGGAGCAGCTCGCAATTGGGCGGACAGTTCTGCGGCAGGCGCTACACCACTTGGCAGGTCAGGGATTTGTGGAGCATGTCCCGCGCTGTGGCTGGCGGGCGCGGGAGCTTACCCTGACCGAAGTGGACGACTGGCTCCGGGTGCGTGAGCGGCTGGAGCTTCTCGCCCTGGAGCTGGCCTGGCCGCACTTAGAGCCACACACTCTCACCCAGCTTCGGGATGGCAACGTGGGCGCACGGCTCGACAATGACCTTCACCGCTACCTCATTGAGTGCGCCAACAGCCCGCTCTTGTGCACACTCTTTGCCCAGCACGGCGCGTACTTCGCCGCCCTCTTTGATCACGCCGCCCCCGAAACCCGGATGGAGGAGGCCATGGCTGCCCAGCACCGCGCCATCCTAGATGCCCTGATCGAGCGCGATCTTGACCGCGCGTCCGCCACGCTCGCCGCTCACATCCGCGCCCAGCGCCGTATTGTCGAGAAGCTCCTCAAGCAGCTACGTAGTGACCAAAAATAAGAGAAGCCGCCCAGTAAACCAGACGGCTTCTCTTTGGATTTTCGCAGGCTAGAGCCTCCGAATACCCTTGAGAATCAGGTTGCTCGGGAGATTTCGCATTAGTTCAGGACGTATGGTGTAGTGTGCGCTCTTGGCCTTGACCCACATCGCACGGCGACCGATCTTATGTGTGCCGTACTTGATGTACATAAAGCCGCGCTGGCTACCGTAGTCACAGGTTGCGCCCCAGTCACTACCCCAGGAGTTCTTGATAATCCAAGACTGCTTGTTATCGTCCCAGCCGACAATCAGAATCGCGTGGTTGGTATTGCTGACATTATCAACGTGATCGAAGACACCGCCCGTGTAGGCCTGGAAGTTGCCGTCGGCGTAGAGGCTCGCCTCGACCGGGCCATGCTCACAGAGTGCTTCCTTGATCTTCTGCACCGAGGGAATATCCACCGTAGAATCCACAAAACCCCAAGCAAGGGCATCGTAGGGTGTTGCAGTGCTCACTGCAGTGGGCGTGTTCATGGTCGCGTTGTACGGGCAGGTCGCCTCGGTTGTTGTCCCCTTGGAAACCAGCCAGGCGTTCGCAGGCGCACGATCTCCGCCGCCCGTGTTACCTGCTCCACTGTAGGAAACCATAAACTGCTCAGATGCGTCGACGGTGACATTGTTGCGGATCAGCCACGACGACTCCAGTGCGCCCATACACGAGAATGCCCAGCACGTTCCCGCTGGGTTCTGATCCTTGACAGGGCTTACCTTGCCCTGTGTGCGCCAGTCCCAGCGTTTCAGATTGGGGCTAGCGATAATCTGAAACTCGTAGATCTTAGCACGCAGAGCCGGGTTGAGCTTTACGGCGCTCTCCCGCTCCTGCTTATCTAAGTCTAGTACGCGTTTGGAGAGAGGCTCTTGGGCATCGGCGATCTGCTGGATATTGGGGGGATGATGTCACCCGTGATCTGTTTGAGATCCTTGCCCAGAACACTGGTCTGCCCAATCGTGAAGTTGATCTTCTGGTTCTGGAGATCTAGGCGTAGCTTGTTGAGATCAACCCCTTTTGGGGGCTGGGCCGAAACAACGGCAGCAAGAACGGCCAGAGTGGCCCCACCGAAGAGACGAGTAAGTTGATATTTCTTCATCGTAACATATTCTCCTAAACTCAGGTTACCCACTCAGGCACCTAAATAAAACGTGACTATTAATTCACTTCGAGCCGCGCCTGTAGTGTGCGGGGCCACTGTGAGAGCTGGAGCCCGTGCTCAGCGAGTAGTGCTAAGACAATACGCTCCATCCCGAAGGCGAGGCAGGCGGTGTGTGCGGTCTGACCATCGGGTGTGTGGATATCAAAGAGATGCCCAAAATGATCTTTGTGATAGTTCGATGACATCACGGCAGTCGGGCGCTCGTCGGAGACGATGGGAATGAGTAGCTCAAACTTGAGGGCCTGGGCACGCTGCTGGGCCGCCATCAGTCGCTCACCCGCGCCGAAGAACGGGTCACTGGCAGCCTCGACCGTGGCAGTGAGGCCCAGTAGAGTGAGAAACTCCTGCGCACGCTCGATCCAGCGATCACGAAAACCAAGCGCCTGCTCGGGCGTCCCCGCATGAACAAACTCGCGCATCCGAAACGAGCGCATCCGCATGGGGTTGAGCGACGGCTCGTGGCGGTAGCACCAGTTCTCGATATCCGTGGTCTTTCCCTCAGCCGGGAGTGTCCCAGCCAGGTAAGGATAGACATAGTAGCAGGCCGCTGGGGCCATCACGACATCAGAGAGCTCCAGGTGCGGCAAGAGATTATCCCCAGCGTCCACGGCCTGCATCAGCGCATCGTGCTCCATTGCCCCGCCTGTGAACGAGCACATGCAGCCCAAGAGCTGGGGAAAGGACTGGAAGTAGCCGCACTTCTCAACAATACGACGCGGCAGGACGGGTGGGCAGCGTAGGAGAATAGTCTCCTTGGTGCGCCCGTAGCGCGTGATGGCGTGCTCTAGACCCTCCATAAGCTGCGCAAACGCCGAGCCTCGGGCGTAGATGCCGGGCAGATCAGTGGGCAAGAGAAGCTGGGCGGCAAGAAGACGATCCAAATAGGCCTCTTCGGCGGTAGCATTATGGGTAGTGAGAGCACTCATAGGTCAGATTCCTTTCTGCATCAGCAGGAGCGAGCCACTCACCGCGTGGAGGCGCTCGTTGCCGATCATCACGGCGGCGGAGAGGGCATCGCGTAGGTGGCGGCCCAGGCTGTAGGGCGAGTCGTTGCGGTAGCCCTGAATTCCGGTAATGGCAAGGCACTGCTGAATAATCGAGACAATCAGCTCGCTTGTGCTTGTCTTGAGGTTGTTGATGCGGATCGCCCACTCAAACGAGAGCAGACCGCGTGTGTCACTTGCGGCGCAGAGGGCTTCGTAGGAGCGCAGACACTCCGCTAGATTCGCCCGCCCGAGCTGGAGCTGGCTCATTGCCTCAGCGAGGCGCAGCTCGCCGGTACTGGCCGCACCAGGAGCATTTTTTGCACGAGAGCGAACATAGGCCCGAGCGCGAGTAACCGCATCGGCGGCGATTCCCAGCCAGACCCCCGCCCAAAGCAGGTGCGATGCCGGGGCCATGGTCTGACTACAGATCTCGCCAAAGCCCACCGGAAAGAGGGCACTTTCTGCCACGGGGCTAGTGACTGTGAACCCCGGGCTACAGGTGCCACGCATGCCGAGCGTGTCCCAGTTACCGGCCTGCTCCAGGTTGGCCTCGTCACGGCGAAGCAATACCAGCGCCTGATCGTTCTCGGGCGCGTCGGGCTGACGACGGCAGGTTAAAAAATAAGCATCGGCATGGGCACCATAAGAGAGGGTAGTAGCCTTCTTCGTGATCTGGCCATTTTCGAGTGCGCAGAGACTCGTGCGAATGTCCCCGCCCACGCCCACCTCGCTGGTGATCGAGGCGATGAGGAGCTGTTTTTCCCGGAGCTCATCAGCGAAGGTATCCCAGGTGGGGTGGCCTAAGCCGTGGCGGACAAGGCAGGCAACCTGGCTCTGGTGCATCGCGTAGATCATCCCCGTGGCCGCGCAGCAGCGCCCTAGCTCCCCGCAGAGCGCCACGACCTCCGTCAGGCTCTGGCCATCAAGAAGCGCCGAGAGCAAACGGGCGTCTTTGAGGGCAGTGACGGCCTCAATCGGAAAACGAGCATCGCGGTCTACAGCCTCCGCATGGGCTTGAGCCGTGGTGCGGATAACCTCAGGCAGCGACATGGCTGGCTCCTAGCTGGCGCATGACCTGCTCGATCCGACCAATAGTGGCAAACGTGTCGCGTCCCAAAAGCTCGCTGGAGAACTCCACTTGAAACGTACTCTCCAGGGCCATCATGACCCGAACGGTCGCCAGGGACTTCAGGCCCGCTTGGTAGAGGTCAGCATCAATAGGAAGACTCTCAGCAGAAATTCCCGCGCTCTGAGTGAGTATCTGTCGAATCTGGTCGGTCATAAAAATATCCTCATTAAATATCAACGATTAGCAAAAGGTAGCTCGTGCTGAACCTGAGCCGGATTTCCGGCGACAAGCGTGTGTGCAGGGATGTCCTCGGTAACAATAGAGCCCGCCGCCACCACCGCACCCGGGCCGACAGTGACCCCGGGAAGGAGAAGGGCATTCATACAGATCCAGGCACCATCGCCGACCGTCACGGGAAGGGCGTTGAGTTTGGGAGTCATACGGCGTGAGCCAAAGCCCATCGTATGGGTGGCTGTGCAGAGAGTGACATTAGGGCCGAGTGCGACATTTTTCCCGATCACCACAGGCGCGTCCAGACCGATACTGACACCCGGTGCGAGGATGCACCCCTCGCCTATTTGGATCCGTGTGAGGTCTTTGCGCCGCCCCATCAGCCGAAGCCGCCCTTGGACGGTCACGCCACGGGCGATTTTTATTCCTGCCCAGCGGTAGAGTGCGGCACGAACGCTCACCAGAGCAAACTCGGGCAAGCCCCCAACGAGTGCTTGAGCAATGGCAAGGCGCAGGTGAAAACACCCACTCAGGCTCTCTAGCTCACGCTGCAGCCCTGTCTTTACCTGCTTATTAAGTTGTGGGGTTAACAAATACACTCTGCCCATACACTATTTATGGGCAGAATCCATGCCAAACAACAGCCTGGAAATTATCTCAGGATGACATTCTCGATTATAATCTTAGCCACAGTCTGTGCCAGCGCCTCGTAGCCTGCGGGGGTGAAGTGGACATTGCGCGGCTGCTGGAGCGTGGCCAGTGTTCCGGAGACTGCAGCGCAGAGATCATCGAGCGGGATCTGGTTTTCGGTCATGATTTTCTTGACAACCTCATTGTAGGCGCGCTCACTTCCTGCAATCCGGCCCGTCGTGCCCTCCGGAACAGGCGTCGTGGTGGCCCAGATCAGCTTCGCTTTGGTAGCGCGAAGCCGCACGACGAGCGCTCGCAGATTGGCCTCGTAGTCGGCTAGCGAGATAAGCTGCTTGCCTTTCTCTACCGCGACCATCGTGCCTTTTTCGTCCACAAACTTCAGGTCGTGGAGGCCAAAGTTCACATGAATTACGTCCCAGGGCTTATCCCCCAGCCACTTCTCCAGCTCACGCAGTCCGAAGCCGCTGTTGGAGCAGTTCACGGGCGGATGAACCACGTTGGCCTTGTCAGCCAATAGACGTCGTACGGGCAGTGTATAGCCCATGGAGATCGAGTCGCCGATGAGCAGTACACGCGGCAGGCCCGGCGTCTCGGTGATCGGGCGGAGCGCCGGATCTATCTTTGCTTGCTTCTTGAGCCAGCCTAAACCCTCCAGAAAGCCCTCCATCTCGGCGATGGTCTTGCCTAGATACGGCTCCTTGTTGAAAAAACCATGCCCTTGGCCCGGATAGACCACTAGCTCGGACTTCACTCCGGCGGCGCGCTGGGTATCGCGAAACGCCTCAGCGGTCTTGACAGGTACGAGCTTGTCCATGTCCCCGAACAGCACCAAAGCGGGTGGCGATGTTTTATCTAGGTTCTGAAGCGGCGAGAACTCTTTCACGCGCTCTTTAATCCGCTCGTTACCGTAGCCGCCGGGGCCATTGTCGTAGACGGGGTTGAAGAGCACCAGCGCATCGGGCCGACACGAGATCGCTTTATCGTCTTTCGGGTCATCAAGGGCGCTGACGATGCCACAGTGCGCCGCCAGATGCCCCCCTGCCGAGCCCCCGCCCGCCCCAAGACGCTTGGGATCAAGTCCTAGCTCGGCGGCGTGGCTTCGAACCCAGCGCAGTGCACTGCGCGCGTCATTGACTGAGCTCTCGGGTGCCTTGCCTTTCTCGGCCAGCCGGTACTGCGCACTGATCGCCACCATCCCACGCGCCGCCAGCGCCTTCGCCTGCGGATAGAGCGCCGTGGGAGTGCCCCCTGTCCAGCCACCGCCATGGAAGAAGACAAAGGCGGGGCGCTTATCGCTCGCCTTCCAGCCGGTTGGCTTGAAGACCTGAAGCACCAGCGACTTGCCGTCGGCTTCTTTGTAGGCAATTGCTTCCTGGGCACGTACCGCGGAAACGAGCAAGGCAAGTAGGGTGAGGGAGAACAGTAGGTTTTTCATAGGGGGTTATCTTAATAGTCCGAGAAGACCACCTCTACGGCTTTAGCCGGTGGATGAATCGGACACCTGTCTGCCGAAGGCTTCGGCGTAGTACGTAAAAACATATGATTTCCCCTTTCCGATTATGTTAGGATCTCTGAAGTACATAACCGTGCGTAAGACTTTCAAGTACAGAATCTATCCAACCAAAGCTCAGCTCACTTTTCTTGAAGTGATTCTCAAAGAGTGCCGATGGTTGTATAACCACTTGCTTGAACAACGCAGGACGACCTATGAAGCCGATGGCACAAGCCTTAGTCTGTACACACAACAAG
>JANNDD010000815.1:0-8753 GCA_031387365.1 Armatimonas sp.
CTTAGCAATCTCGGTGATCTGGCTATCGTAGAAATACAGCCCGACAACGGCGTAGTGGGACTTGGGCTCGGTAGGCTTCTCTTCGATGGAGATTACCTTGCCCTCGCTATCAAACTCCATCACGCCGTAGCGCTCCGGGTCTTTCACGTGGTAGCCAAAGACCGTCGCCCCCTCGGTTCGCTGCGCTGCGCCCCGCAGCTGCTCGGGGAGGCCGTGGCCGTAGAAGACATTATCGCCCAAAACCAGCGCCGCCGGGCCGCCGTCCACAAAGTCCGCCCCAATCTGAAACGCCTGCGCCAGACCCTCGGGACGTGGCTGGACGGCGTACTGCATCGAGATTCCATAGTCACTGCCATCGCCGAGAAGACGCTCAAAGAGTGGCAGGTCCTCGGGTGTGGAGATCAGTAGGATGTCGCGAATCCCCGCCAGCATCAGTGTGCTCAGCGGGTAGTAGACCATCGGCTTATCGTAGATGGGCATGAGCTGCTTGGAGACAGCCAGGGTCATGGGGTAGAGACGGGTACCGCTACCACCTGCGAGAATAATACCTTTCATCGGAGGCATTATACAGGTTAAACGCATAAACTCTGGGCGACTATTTTTTTCTCTGCTAAAACCTTGGGAAGGTAATTAATATCCCAACCTGCAAGCTTGCGTTTAGCACGAAGGCTCAATTTCGAACTCTTTTCAGCACGAAAAAGACTCAAGCAGAATTGTCGCAAACTTGACATGTTTTCAGCAGCATGGCCTTTGCGAACACGACATATATCTTCTAAAAAAAGAACATCTAATAACCAGTGGCATTCGTTCTCTATACTCCAATGATTGCGAGACCCATTCAAGACTTGTTTTGCAGAACTCATCGAAGTTAAATATAATCTTCGCTTTTTTACAGAATTTCCATTTTTTATAACTTCTCTCTCTACTACTGCAACACCATAGAGGTTTTTCCATTCATTATTAACATCTAAAAAATCAGCACTCTCTACTAAATAGCAGCGACGAATTTCGGTAAAACCTTTGGATTTATCTATAGATTTAGCACGAGATGAGGGGAAAGGTATGCGCCACTTCTTAGATTCCCAATCCTCAATATTATCTAAGGCTCGCTCATAAAGTAGCCTATGATTCTCTTTAAGAACTAAGAGATAATCGCCTCCTTGATCCACGATTTGAGATGCAATTTCTTTGTGAGTTCCCATTGCATCAATACTTACGAGCACTCCATTTAAATCTAATCTTTTTAAGATTTCTGGTATCGCTGTAATTTCATTTGTTTTCTCTTCGACTTTCTGCTGCTCTAGTACCATTCTGTTTTTTGCCGACCATGCCCTGACAAGATGTAATGGCTTAATATTTTGATTTTTATCGAAAGATGCTTTAGCCACTTTTCCATCTATACAAATTTGATTGCCTTCTGTTTTTTCTTCGTTATTATCTTCTTCATTTTCTTCTGCACTAATATAATAAGTCCACGAAAGAAAACATTCAAAAAATACTCTTTTATCAGCCAATTCAAAAAATCGCCTTATTGTATCGTGTGAAGGTATTCCGTTTGGTAAATCTATCCTTTCCTCCAGCCATTTTCTATATTTTATCGCCCATAATTCCATGTCAGTGAATGCATCTGCTCCTGCCAACATAGCACATAGAGCGATAAATATAATGCTTAACAAGGGGTGCTTTCGTACTTTTCGTTTTCGATATTCTGGCAATTCTTTGAAGTGGTCTTGGATACCTTGAGCAAGCTGTGACATTTTTTCTCCCGTTATCGTGTTGGTGAACGAAACTGAAGTTGATTTATCATAAGTTTTTCAAGAACACTAAGTATATGCGTTTAGCCTGGCGCGACCGCCTTCCTGAGATTCTCATCCCTCTTACCGACGATCAGCCCGATCTTGCCCTCGACCTGCAAGCCGTCTTCACCCGTGCCTACGACGATGGCCCCACGGAGACGCTGGACTACACCAAGCCCTGCGCCCCTCCCCTCTCCGATACCGACGCGCTCTGGGCAAAGTCGCTCTCACCGGCTGGGAGCAAGTAGCCCACCACGACCAAAATCAGGATACCTCTCCGGGCAAACCATACCCAAATATTCTTGTACAACCGGGTATAGCCAGCGGTACCATAATACGTCGCAAGAAGTAGGGAACTACTCAGTAAGCGAAGCGACCTTTCAGCCGAAGGCTTTTTATCTGCCGGTAATCGAACTCTGCGCCCCGACAGATTGTAATAAAACTATGAAATCACGCAGTCGCTTCTGGATAGGGACGGGACTGGCGCTCGTCGTGGGCGTCCCCTGCGCCCTGCTGGCACGTGTACGCTGGCAGCCCCGGGGCGAGACCGAGCATGTCCATGGGGGCGACCCTAGGCTTGAGGCCGATCTGGCACGGCTCTCAGGAGGCGAGCGGCTGACCCGTCTGCGCGAGGCGGCTCAGGAGGCTCTACCCGTTCGCCGCCTTGTTGTCGCGGAGGCACTGGTCCGTGAGCACAGCGTGGAAGGGCTTGCCCTTGCCAAAACCCTCCTCACGGACAACGACTCCGAGGTACGGATCAAGGCCGCGTACGCCCTGATGCAGAACGGTGCCGAACCGGAGCGTCCTTTTATTCAGGCCGCACTCCAAGACGATGACCTCTGGCTTCGTCAGGAGGTATGTCAGTGGGCGGCGACCAATGCAGGGCGTCCGGGGAGTGCCGTCGGGAGCTGGCTTGTGCCGAACCTGATGGCTCGTCTAGACGAGTCCTCGGAGTCGCAGCGTGCCTTTGCCACGAGTGCCCTCGCCAAGCTCACCGGCAAGCCCTGGCGCTACAAGGCGACGCTGCCCGCTGCCACGAGAGCTGCTACTCTCCAGCACTGGAAAGACTGGTGGCAGGTAGAGAAGGGCAAGTATCCTGTAACACCCGTTTTGCCAGATATCACCCCGCAAAGAACTGACCTCGCCCCGGCGGTTATGATCCAAACCCTAGATGGCCGCACGGTGTCTCCTGCAACCAGTGGCAAGGTGACCCTCGTGAACTTCTGGGGAACCTGGTGTCCGCCCTGCCGTCAGGAAGTGCCCGATCTCCAGAGGCTTCACGAGCACTACGCAGCACAGGGCGTCGAGCTGGTGGGAGTTGCACTCTCAGAGAAAGAGGGGGCAGACGGTCTGCGGGCATGGTGCCAGACCAATAAGCTGACCTACCCCCAGGCCCTCGCTGAGGATTCGGTCACCGAGGCCTACGGAGATGTCCACGAAGTCCCGATCACAGTGCTGATCGATAAGCGAGGGAGAATCCGCTCCCACTGGCAGGGTGAGCGCGATTTCACCTCGTTTGCAGCCGTGATCGAGCGGCTCCTGAAAGAATGAGAAACCCGTATCACCAGTCCGTCGGGAGATAGTCCTTGAGGAATTTCCCCCAGACATGCTCGCCCGTGTTAATGCCCGCTATAATCGGGTCCACGATGCGTGCCGCGCCATCCACAATATCCAGCGGCGGATGAAACCCGTGCTGCGCGACTTTGCGCTCCGCGATCTGCACCGGGTCCTCGTCGGTCACCCAGCCGGTATCCACGGCGTTCATATGAATCCCGCTGGCGTGGTAGTCCGCCGCCGCCGTCCGAGTCATCATGTTGAGCGCCGCCTTTGCCATATTCGTGTGCGGGTGGCGCGTTGTCTTGAACTTGCGGTAGAACTGCCCCTCCACCGCCGAGACATTGACAATGTGCTTGTCGCGCTCCGGGGTGCGCAGCATCAGCGGCTTGAGGCGGGCGTTGATCAAGTACGGCGCGATGGCATTGACCAACTGCACCTCCAGAAGTTCCACCGACGGCACTTCATCCATCTGCAAGCGCCAGGAGTTACGCTCACGCAGGTCAATCTGCTGCAAGTCCTGATCGAGTCGCCCCTCGGGAAATAAGTCGCGCTGGCCTGCGGCCTCACCGGGAAGCAGCGCCATCTGCGAGAGCTTGGCAGAGGGAAGCAGCTCGTAGCCGCGCAGGCCCTCGTAGCCACCGAGGAGCTTGCGCGTTGCCTCAGGGAGCACCGAGAGCGGAGCCTGCTCGCCCTCCATCATGTGGGCATAGAACTCCGGGGGACGGCGCACGGTCTGACAGGCGTTGTTGATAATAAAATCTAAGCGTTCTCGGGTATTGAGCAAATGACTACAGAAGGCCTCAACACTAGGCGTGTGGCGCAGGTCCAGCCCGAAGATCTCCAAGCGCTCCGCCCACTGGGCAAAGTCTGGCTCAAGTGCATAACGCGATGCCGAGTCGCGGGGAAATCGCGTCACAACAATTAAGTGCGCCCCGGCACGTAGTAATTTAATTCCCGCCTGGTAGCCAATCTTCACCCGCCCGCCCGTAAGTAGCGCCACGCGCCCGCGAAGATCCGCAAGTTCGGTGCGCTTGGCGTAGTTGAACGTGGCACAAGTCGGGCAGAGCTGGTCGTAGAAGTGGTGGAGCTGGGTGTAGTGGCGCTTGCAGATGTAGCAGTACTGCGGCTCGACCGCCTCGCGAAAGTCCGGGTCGTCCACTTCCTGCTGGCTATCGTCGGTGGGTGGAGCATAGTTGGGCGTCACAAAGACAGCTTCGCGCCGTAGCTTCCGAATCCCGGTCTCTTGCAGGACGCTCTCCACCCGCTCACGCTTATCGGTCTTCCGCAGGCGCTTGGTGGCCTTCATTAAGTAGCGGTGGCTCGCATCATCGGGGGTAGCGACCTGCCCAGCAGCTTTCAGCAAGCGCGCGAGGTCATCTTTGTTCAGGTGGGCTAAGAGCGCCCTATCTTCCACGATCGCCTCTAAAACATCCATCGCCGCCCGCACCTGCTGCGTCAGCTCTTCCGGGTTCTCACTTGTCAACATCACCGCCTATTGTACGGCACCCCGACAAACAAAAAAGACGATCACACTTCGTTTTGAAGGGATCGTCGGGGTTCGCTCCCTGGGTTTTCCAGGTCACTATGCATACAGTATATCCCAAAATGGCCTATCCGTGCCACTTAAAAAGCATTTCTAGAAAACCCCTAAAACAACTTTCCCACAGAGGCAACTAAATTTCCCATTCATAAAAACAGATATTCTAGTATAAAATTCGTTTCGAATCTCACTAAAATGTCTCTAATTTGTCTCACTGTTCACAGCCCTTATTTTGGAATGAAGCCGCTCTCTTTGAGCTGGGCAAGAGTCGCAAAGAGGGGCTCGGGGAGCTGCGCCCAGTCATGCCAGCTCCAGCTGAGGCATTTTTCGGGCTCGCAGCGCTCGGGCTCACCCAGAGACTCCGGGCAGTCGGCGAGGAAAAAGAGCGTGACGGAGTGCTTGCCCTCGGCTTCGAAGACCGTGTTCGTGTAGGAACCATAGCGGAGCTCGCCGATTATCAGGCCGGTTTCTTCGAGCACTTCCCGCTGTGCGCAGGCTTCCAGAGACTCGCCGAACTCTAAGTAGCCGCCTGGCGGTGCCCAGGTTCCCACGCCATGCGTCCCCACACGCTGGCCCAACAAAATCTTGCCCTCACGAAGGATCAGCACGGCAACACCAACTCTTGGGAACATGTGCTAGAGTACCCGCTCCGCCCGTTCGGGTACAATGGCGGCTATCTCATGAAAAGCCATGTACGTGCAAGCCTCGACGAAGCTCGGGCCGCGCTTGAAAATCTTCTTGCCAGCGAAGCCACTCTGGAGGCCATTGCGGAGGCTGGTCGCCTGCTCTCTCAGACACTTCAAGGCGACGGACGGGTTTTTAGCTGTGGCAATGGCGGCTCGATGTGCGATGCGATGCACTTCGCCGAGGAGCTCTCTGGGCGCTATCGGCTGGAGCGGCGAGCACTTGCCGCCACCGCGATCAGCGACCCGAGCCACCTGAGCTGTGTCGCCAACGACTACGGCTATGAGCAAGTCTTCGCACGCTATCTGGAAGCACATGTGCGCCCGGGCGACTGCCTGCTCGCCATTAGCACCAGTGGCACGAGTAAAAACATCCTCGCGGCAGCCTACGTCGCTCGCGAGCGCGGTGTCCACATTCTCGCCCTCACCGGAAAGCCCGACACCCCGCTGGGCCGCATCGCCACTGTCGAGATTTGCACGCCCGGCGGACGCTTCGCGGACCGGGTGCAGGAGCTACACATCAAAGTGATTCATATCTTAATCGAGCTGGTGGAACGCCAGCTTTTTGGAGAGACCTACACGTAACTTATCCCCCCTCTAAAGCATGGGGGCTTTGACAGTAACGAAAGGCAAGCCCAACGTCCCGTCTATAGGGCGAGTTACATCGCCCCGTGCCTAGACTCAAGACAAGCTCTGCAAGCAGAAAATACTTGATTCGAGGCCACACCAGAAAGGAAATCTGATGTCGTCTGAATGTTTTACGAACCAAAACGATGTGTTGGTTCAACCCGATACATTCACTTGTAAAGGTACAGAAACCGTGTCCACCTGAAGAGGCTTCGTGCCTTCATACCTGGCATCGCGAAACTTGAACGGAGATTCAAATCTCCGGGGAGCTTCGTCAGTGCCACTACGATACTCAGCAAGGTCTCAAACAATCGGAAAGGTAAGGAAAAAATAATTTGAAAACCCAATCGTGGGAACTTCCATGCGGTTCCCGATTCTTCCCACGGCTAAAGCCGGAGGTTTCCTCGGAGGCGTTTTTATGATCATCGAGCACTTCGCCCTCAATGTCGCCGACCCCGTTGCAATCGCGGCCTGGTACGTACAGCACCTAGGCTTTCAGGTCGTCCGCCACGTGGACAACACCACACAGACTCATTTTCTGGCCGACAGCGCAGGCCGCAGTGTGGTAGAGATCTACTGCAACCCGCCGGATCAAGTGCCCGACTACGCCACTCTGGATCCGCTAATCGTCCATATTGCACTGGTATCTGAAAACCCCGATGCGGATCGAGCACGCCTGGAAGCCGCGGGCGCGACCTACGCCTCCGAGGTACGTCTGCCGGATGGCTCACAGCTCACCATGCTCCGCGATCCGTGGGGCCTCGCGCTCCAGCTCTGCAAACGCGGCGACTCTTTGCTGTAATGCACAGGTAGCCACCACATATGCTATACTGGCGGCGGAGGACTACCCAAAGAATGAAACGATCCCTGTTTCTTCGCCAGGGCCTCGCGCTGACCGCACTGGTCTCGCTGTTTTCCCTGGCATCGTGTAAAGATCAGGCGGCGACGCCTGCGCCCGGTGGCGACGCCCCGGCCCCGGTTTCCAAGGCCCCTGCGGGCGGTGGAAGCAGCGCCTTTGATGTGCCGCGCAAGCCGGAGGGCAAGCTCGCCGTCACGCTTATCACCAACAATAGTGCTGACTTCTGGACCGCGGCTCAGAAGGGTTTGGAAGCTGCACAGGTGGAGCTGAAAGACTGCGAGACGTCTCGCATGGCACCAGGAGGCTCCTCGCCCACCCACCCCGACCAGAAGAAGACCTTCGAGGATGCTGTCGCGAAGAACCCTGATGGAATCGCCGTAACTCCCATTGATGGCAAGGAGTTCGCCTCGGTGATTGATGAGGCAATCGACAAAAAGATTCCCGTGATCTGCTTCGACTCGGATAGTGAGACCAGCAAGCGTCTTGCCTATCTGGGCACCAATAACTACGAAGCGGGCAAGGCCGCCGGCGAAGCCGCGCTTAAGCTCCTGCCCAACGGCGGAAAATTTGTGGCGTTTGTCGGCAATATGTCCGCACAGAATGCCATTGACCGCTACAAGGGCTTTCAAGATGCTACCAAGGGCAAGATCGAGATGCTCCAGGAACCCTTCCAGGACCAGGCCGACCCGCTCAAGGCACAGCGCAATGTCCAGGACGCCATCACCAAGTACGGCAACAAGATCAACGGCTTCTTAGGCATCTGGGCCTACGACGGCCCCGCGATCTTGAACGCCGTCGAGAGCGCCAAGCTGTTGGGCAAGGTAAAGATCATCACCTTCGATGGCGCACCCGAGACCCTCGCCGGTCTGCAAGCCAAGAAGGTAGATGCTGCTGTGATCCAAAAGCCCTACGAGTTCGGTCGTCTGTCGGCCAAACTGCTCTATCTCATCAATCGTAAGGGCGTCAAAGCCGCGATTGAGGAGCTAAAACCAGAGCTAGAGAAGGCCGGAATGAAAGTGGATGGCAATAAGATCGACACCGGCGTGACCACTGTCACTCCGGAGAACGTCGGGCCATTCGTCGAGAACATGAAGAAGCTGGGCCTCAAGTCCACGTAGAATCAAGCCTCTCGCCGAGGGAGGTTATTTCACAAAGGCTGTGCGTCGCTGGACGCATGGCCTTTTGATTTTCTAAAGTGTATTATGGATTGATTTTTGAGTCAGATAGGAACGAACAAGAGTGGCGGTACAGAATCTAGGAAAACAGTCCGGGCCGGGCATCGTTGGTCGGCTATTGAAGTCACGGGAGCTGAGTGTGGTAGCGGTGCTGGCCCTACTCTGTCTGGGAATGGCATTCACGGAGCAGCGCGCCAACTTCTTTGGGCCGCTCAATATGACCAATATCGTGCAGCAAGTGGCGCTTCTCTCGCTCTTTGCCATCGGCGAGACGATTGTGATCATCACCAGCGGCATTGATCTGTCTCTGGGCTCGATTATCGCCTTTGCCGGAATGCTCGTGGCACTCTTTGTCAACAAGTTCTCTGAGGGGCTCATCGAGGGTCCGGCAGCGCTTCTCGCAATTGTCCTGACGCTACTTTGTACACTCGCAATTGGGCTATTTCACGCGACACTGATTCACAAGCTCAAGCTCCCGCCGTTTGTGGTGACCCTCGCCGCACTCTTGGTTCTGCG
>JANNDD010000267.1:0-4134 GCA_031387365.1 Armatimonas sp.
CAAGATTAGCACCGGGTTTCGTCCAGGCGCGGAGACACTCAAGAACCCCATCGTCTTGAAGCGTCTCGCGGAGGCTCTGCCAAAGAACCCAAAGCTCGCGGAGGCGTTGGTAGGGCTGGAACCCACCCGGCCAGAACCCACCCCGCTCGAACCCACCCCCCGCGAACCCACCCCGCCGCGTTCCTCGGCGACTCTCCCGTGCACCAAGGGGGGGTCGGCGGAGCAAGGAACGAGCGGAGCCGGGGTGGGTTCATACCCCAAGCTCCAGTTAAAACTCAAAGAGCAGCGGGCAGCACTGAAAGAAAAAGACACGCAACTAGCTCAGCAAGCCGTCCAGCTGGCACAGCTAGAAAAAGAGCGCACGGCGACGCTGGCAGAGCGAGACTCGGAACGCTTGGCACGGGAAGCGATCAGCGCTAAATTAGAACGCGAGCGTCGCCGAAAAATGCCCGAGCCGGTTCCTGTCTCGCCAGCCCGCCTCGAACCCACTCCCGCCACATCACGCGTGGTGGGAGCGACGATTGCTGAGCAAGCGGGCTGGGTTCCCGACGCGCTCACTCGCCTCCTGGTGCGCGGCCACGATGCCACCGTACTCACCCTCAGCCGTGAGCTCCTCACCGATGATACCCTTCCTGTGATGGCTCGGGCGGGAATCCAAGGGGTCTACGCCTTCGCCCTAGACAGCCTTGGTGCGCCCGAAGCTCCGGAACAGTGCCGCGCTGCGACTGACACCTTTCTCAGTGCGGGACAGTTGCTCGAAGCCGCCGAGGCGCTACGGCGCTCCTTCACAAAGAATACCCCCAGTGCCGCCGAGCGTGCCCTGCTCCAGCGGCTCCTAGCGCTCGCGGAGCGTCGTGGTGAGCTGGAAACGCTAGGACAGTGGGTTGCCAGCCAACGAAATACGCACCCTAGCGCCTTTGCCTGCCTCTGTAAAGCGCTAGAGAGTGCTGGCAAGAAATACGCCGGACTCCTGCCCACAGCCAGCACCACAAAGCTCGCACCCGACGCAACAGTTGCGCTTCCCACGTCGGCAAAGAGCGTGGCCAGTGTCACGGCGCGGCAACTGGCGACGGCAGTGGATGTGGGCGAGAGCGCACTCATCGCACAAGCCCGTACAGGAATTACGGCACTGCGCACGGGTAACCCGAGCCTAGCCGAGGCGCTACTGGAGGCAATCGGGGCTCTCTCCGCCCCGGCGCTCACCACACTGACGGCGGCGCGGCTGCGCCCCGTGATCGTGGACGCATCTAATGTGGCGCGGCACATCGCGGATCCGCTGGCGGCGCTCGTGGCGAAAAAACAAACGGCCTCGGTCGCTCAGCTTCTCCAGCTCCGTGAGTTTCTCCTGAGCCATGGGTTCTTCCCCGTGCTCTGCATCGCCGATGCCAATCTGCGGCATCTGGTGAGTGAGAAAGTGCTCTACGCCTCACTGGTCGAGAAACAAATTATTCGTGAGACACTCCCGGGAACCAGTGCCGACGAGCTGCTTCTGACCGAGGCCCACGCCCACAATGCGCCGCTGATCACCAACGATCGCTTGGCCGACTGGGGCAAGCAGGCCGAAGGTATCGAGCGACTGGGCTTCACGGTTCACAAAAACGGCATCTGCCTCCTTCCCTCATAAGTTTACACTTTGTGAGTTTTCACTTTGCGGTACAATCAGCTCAGACTGCGCTGCAAGGAAGACGCCAAAATGGGTTGCTGGAAACAACATAGCCGTCGTGATTTTGTGAGAGTCGGCTCGCTGGGAATGCTGGGGCTCTCGCTCGGCCTCTCCGATCTCTTTCGGCTGGAGAAAGCCTACGCGGCGGCTCCCAAAGCCAAGCACGTGATTTTGGTCTGGCTCGATGGTGGCCCGCCACAGCACGAGACTTTTGATCCCAAACCAAACGCGCCTTCGGGGATAAAGACCGAGATTGGGGCAATTAAAACCAATGTGCCCGGGCTGGAGATCTCCGAGCTGATGCCCCAGCTTGCCAAGCAGATGGACAAAGTGACCCTGCTACGCACGCTGGCGCACGGCGAGGGTGCCCACGAGCGGGCCTGCCACTTGCTGCTCACCGGCTGGACTCCTAATCCGTCGCTCGTCTACCCCGCCCTAGGCTCCGTGGTGGGCAAAGAGCTGGGCGGCGTGGGGCCGATGCCGCCGTATGTCTCGATTCCCGGCAATAACTTCGCCTTTGGCTACGGGCAGTCCGGCTACTTAGAGGCGGCGTTCGGGCCGTTCTCCGTGGGCGGCGATCCCAACGAGACGAACTTCTCCGTGCGCGATGTTGCGCTCCCGGGTGGCATGACCCTAGAGCGGCTTGAGGGACGACGCTCGCTGCTCGAAGCCGTGGACGGCGCGTTTCGGCGCTTCGAGAACACGCCCGAGAGCCGCAGCCGCGACGAGTTCTACCACCGCGCCTACGACATGATCTCGTCACCTGCCGCCAAGAAAGCCTTCGCGCTCCAGGAGGAGCCCAAGGAAGTGAGAGATCGCTACGGACGCCATAGCATCGGGCAGGGCTGCCTCTTGGCGCGGCGGCTCGTGCAGGCGGGGGTGCGCTTCGTGACGGTCAGCCACGGCGGCTGGGACACGCACTCGGACCACGTGAAAGCCTGCAAGGGCTGGCTGGTTCCGCCTCTGGACCAGGGGCTCTCCGCACTGATCGAGGACCTGCACAAGACCGGCCTGCTCGCCGAGACTCTCGTGATCTGTATGGGCGAGTTCGGGCGGACACCTCAGGTGAACGCGCTGGCGGGCCGTGACCACTGGCCGCAGACGGGCTGTGCGCTCTTCGCGGGCGCGGGTGTCCCCGGTGGTCAGGTGATCGGAAAGACCGACGAAAAAGGCGGGGAGCCCAAAGAGCGCCCCGTCCATCCCAACGAGATCGCGGCCACAATCTTCGCGAAGCTCGGCATAGATGGTGAGAAGGTCTACGACACGCCCCAGGGCCGTCCGACGCGGCTTCTGGACACGGGAGTGCCCCTCAAGGAACTCGGCTAATGCGGTGGTGCGTGGGGCTGCTGGCGATACTCTTCTCCCTGCCCGCCTTCGCCGCGCCCCGTGTGCTGGCGCTCTATCCCACGGGCGGTCAGCGCGGACAAACCGTGAGCGTCACACTCTCCGGCGAGGCATTGAAAGAGGTCACTGGAGCCTGGATCGCGACACCTGGTCTCACCGTGACACTCCAGCCCGGCGGCGATGGGGCAACTCGCACGGCGCAGATCGCCATTGCCGCCGATGCCGCGCCAGGCGTTTATGAGTTGCGCTTTCTCGATGCAACCGGGCTCTCAAACGTGCGCTATTTCCAGGTGGGAGCGCTGCCCGAGGCGCTGGAGAAAGAGCCCAACGACGACACCACGCCGCAAGCCGTCACGTTGCCGATCACGATCAACGGACGTATCTCCCAGAACCCGGACCGAGACAGCTTCAAGTTCGCGGCAAAAGCGGGCGAAAAACTAGTCTGTGAGGTGAGCGGGCTGCGCGTGCTTGGCTCCGTCGGTGACTCCTGGCTGAAGGGCTACCTGGAGATTCGCGAGAGCAGTGGAAAGCTCGTGGCCGCCTCGGAAGGCACGAGCGATGACTACTACCGCTGGGACTCCCTCATTCTCTTCACGCCCGAAAAAGACGGTGAGTACACTGCGACATTTCGCGATCTGAACTGGCGCGGTGATGTGCGCTCGGTCTACCGGCTGAGCCTTGGTGCGGTTCCTCATGCCACTGGAATCTTCCCACTCGGTGGTCAGCGCGGCACCAGTGTGCTCGTCACGGCGACGGGAGCCAATCTCAGCGCCCCACAGAGGATCGCTCTGCCCCTGGACGCCCCCGAGACACAACAGCTCGCCTTTGGCGCCGCGCTAAACGCCCGTCCGTTTCAGGCGAGCAGCTGGCCCGAGGTGCTCGCCAAAGACGGTTGCGATAGTCTCGCGTCTGCCCAGAGTGTCCCTTGGCCCTGCGTGGTGAACGGCAAGTTCCGCGCGGGCAAGACCGACTTCTTCACGTTCAAGATCGAGCAGAAGCTCTATGCGCCACTGGAAGTGTTCTCCCGACGCCTCGGCACTCCCGCCGACCCCGAGCTCGCGCTCTACGATGCCAAAGGAACCTTGCTCAAGACCGACGACGACGGACGCGGCCAAGACGGCTGGATT
>JANNDD010000879.1:0-4153 GCA_031387365.1 Armatimonas sp.
GCAGCTCCGGTGGAACAAAGGCAAACCAGCGCTGAATCGCCGCGTAAAGATCCCCCGTCGCCTGTGCACGATCCAGCCAGAGCCCCAGAAGCGGGAACGACTGGCGCTCCAGTTGCATCTCACGGCACGCGGCCACCAGCACAGTAAGTGACTTCTCCTCCATTGGCCCCGATGCCACATCCGGACTCCCGAGCTGCGTCAGCGCGACCTCCACACCGGCCCGGCGTAGCTGCCCCAGCTCCGTGCGCGCCCAGCCCACACGATCCGACGAGTACCAGGGACCGAACCCATTAGCGGGCTGATCCACCGGGACAAAGGCACCCGTCGCTCCAATAATCCCCTGCGGCGGAAAAGTGAGCTTGGTGATATCCCCCTGGTAGGACAGTAAGAGCCGTGCAAAAAGCCGCCGCTCCCGCGCTCCATTGGCAGGCAACGGGGTCGCGGTGAGCTGTCCGGGATCCACGGGGATGGGAACGGTAGGCACGACAGCGGCCTGCGCGGCAGGCGTGGGAACTGCAAAGCGCACACTCGCTCCCGGCCACTCACCGATCTTCTGCTCCCCGTCAATAAAGGGAGAGATCGCGGTAGCCTGAAGTGTCAGCGGCCCAAAGCTCTCGGCCTTCTCCAGCACCGTGCCCACGGGGAAGATCGCGGGGGCAGCCACGCCCTTCTTACGCACTGTCGCCACGTAGGTAATAGCGGTCTTGGCGGCCAGCTTGCCGTCCACCCCGAGAGCATCCCAGGGAATCGCCAGCTCAACGGTGTAGCCCCGGTCCGTGTCGTCCACGCGATTCAGGGTTCCCTGCCGCGTGACGCCGTACTTCACGGTAAAAAGCGGCTTGGGCGTGCCATTCTCCAGAAAGGTAAACCCACCCGCCACCGAGACCAGCATCGCCCGTACGGGTGCATCTCCAATCTTGACGTACAGCCCAACGCCATCGTCATCTTCGATGTTCTTGGCCATGGGTTCCTGATGGACTCCCAGAAGCTGGGCATTGTCTACCTGGAACGCCGCGTAGAGATAGTTGGCATCGTAGGTGAAGCGAGCCTCGGCTTGGGGAGCGGCTGCGGGTGGGGGGGCTGGAGTAGGAGTCTGTGCCAGCACGGCATGGGGCAAGAGGATCGCAAGCGCCGCAGCGGCGGCAAGTGTGTTTCTGAGCATAGTCATCCGCTTAGAGGGTACCCGATTACGGAAGGTTACACATCCCTCGCTTGGGGAGTGTGTTTCGCCCCCGCCTCTTTTCCCCTCCCCCGCCTCGTTCCTCGGCACCCCCTCCCAATAATGGGAGAGGGTTGGGGGGGGGATAGAGGAGGCTTTCCAGCCCGGCCTGAACCCACCCGGCCTCGTTCCTCGGCCACCCTCCCTCTACGAAGGAGGGGCAGAGGTAGATTTAAAGACGTAGGGCGCGATAGAACGGCGTGGTGAAGGTACGTAGGGTTTTCACGGCCTCGTTGCGCGCTGCTGTGGTGGCTTTGGCGTGAGCCTGCGCCTCGGCACTGCTGCGCCGGGCGGTGGCAAAGCTCTCCACCTGCGCCGCCAGTGCTGCCAGCGCCGCACTGTCGTAGCCCACCGAGGCGGTGAGTGTGGCGTAGGGGGACTGCGCCGCCGTCTTGAGGCTTGCCTGCGCCGCCGTCAGAAACTTCTCGCCGTCCTTGGGAATGCGCCCCGTCACACCCAGTGCCGTCTGAGTGGTCTTGTCCGGGGTGGCGATACGGATTGCCTCTCGGAAGCGCACAAAGCCACTCTGTGCCGTCCCCAGCGCCAACTTCGCCGCCGCCACGCCCTTCTCTGCCTCGCCCAGCGCCCGCTGCCGCGCCGCAAACGCCGTTACAGCGGCCTCGGCCAGTGTCGCCCCGTCGGTCAGCCGTGCCACGCTAAACCCGAGCGACACCAGCTTTGCCAGGGTCGCCGGTGTCTCCAGCGCCTGCTTGATACTCTGCCGCGCCTCGTTGATGTAGTTCTGGATCTCCTGATCCTGTTCCTCCGGGCTCCGCCGTGGTGCCTTCAACTTCGCTGCCTGTTCCCCCGCCGTTCCCTGCGGTTCCTCTTCGTTTCCCATACGTTCCCTTTCTTTCCGGCATCGCTGCCCTCGCCTTCGCCACAGTTCCCTTGTCTTCCGGCATTGTTCCCGTGCTCTCCCGAAGCGTTCCCTTGCTCTCAGGCATCGTTACCTAGCGTTCCCGTGTTTCGAGTGGTACTGCGGCGATCCGTTGAACCAATTGTACTGTCTCTACGCTCACGGTGACAACCCGGCGCACCAGCCGTGCGATGTACTCCGGATCATCGTCACGGTTGGGGTCACTTACCATCCCCGTGCGCTTGTCCTTGGACACCTGGTACTGGTCAACGACCCACTCCAGAGCGCTCCGGTTGCCCAGCTTGTACTCAAAAATGTCTGGCGGAATCCCGGTGAGTGTCAGCGCCTCATTTACTGCAATGCTCCCCGCCTCTTTGCTTAGCTTCATCTTGGTCACACGCCACGTAAAAGGCACATCGCGGTTCACGACCTGCCCCAGCGGAAACTCGCTCACCGTTTCGTAGCCCACATGGAGCGCGGCCAGCGCACGCCCGGTGGCGGTGAGGATTTCCCACCCCCCAGCCCCCGCCGGGCGGGGGAGATCGGAATCAGCTAGGCTCTCCGATACTTCTGCCAACCTCTCCCCTAGCCCCTCTCCCGGGCGTTCGTCCCTCACTGGGAAAGGGGAACCCGCATCTGAACCCCCTTCCCCAAGGAGGAACGACTGCCCGGGGGAGGGGGCAGGGGGAGAGGTTGGCATGGTTACCAGCGGCACACGCGGCAATTCCCGCTTGAGGTTCTCGGCGTAGCGCGTCCGGTACTCGGGGTGGTGGAGCAGGGCATAGACATAGTAGAAAATATCCTCTTTGGTCACGTCCGGGCCATACGCCGCCCGAAACTGCCCCAAAGCCCAGTCCGTCACATTCTCTCTGCGGTTCGTCCCATCTGCATTGTAGACATACAGTGGGAAACACTGGAAGCCATCCGACGAAAGGGCGTGAAGATCAGCAACGCAATCCGTTGCGAGGAGTGCAAATCCAACCCGATGCCCTGACTCACTAACAACAATGAGAAGATTAGGGCTTTCGGGCATTGGGAAGAAAAGATGAAACTGGCCGGGGCGATTGACCACGGCAGAATCTAAGTAAAGCCACCGTTTACTAAATGGGCGATACAGGGCAGAGCGTTCGTGCCTTTGATCGAAGGAAACTTTCTTGCCACTCTTGAGTTGATCCTTATGACGCTCGCTCCATTTGAGCTTTTCGTAATCAACAAAATCATCAATGTTATTTGGCATACCCTCACGCTGGAATCTCTCCACTTCTGAGTTGAATGCATCAACATGATCCTTGACCTCTTTGCGGAGGTTCAGGCGACTGAAGTCGTAGGCAACAATATCACGACCCGTATTTACTCCTGGGCAGAAGGTATGAAAAATGGCCTCGGCGAGGTGCGGCGCTCCTGCTTTGGCTTCCTTGGTGCCCATCGGGAGAAATCCTGCGAAGTCTTCCTGCATCCCTTCGGTAATCCAGTTTCCCTTGGCGTCGGGCTCTAGGGTTTCCCAGGCAATCCCCGTCAGCGTGGCGGCGTCGCGGATGAGCGTGAGCTTCTGGCGGCGGGTCCAGTCCTCGGGGACGCGGTGGTACTTGAGGAACTTGGGCGCACCGGCTTTACGAATCGCTATAGTAATCCCGACTCCGACCTGAATCCCGAAGACATTGTGCGTCGTCCCGGAGAGCTTCGGGTTCTCGCGTACATCGCCGTGCAGGTCAAGATGGTAGATTTGATTGAAGTCTTTCAGCAGGTTCTTACGCAAGCCGTCCAGAGAGTTCTTCTTGGCAAAGCCGTTGTTCGTGACAAAGCAGACAATCCCATCCTGACCTTTTAAGCGATCTGTCGCCCAGCGGAAGAAGCGGATGTAGGAGTCGTAGGCCTTGGTTTTCTGCGCCGACGAGTCCTTGATGTAGGTCTCCTTAATGCGCTTGTCCACCACGGGATAGGTGCGGTTCTTGTTGTTATCGTTCTCGTTCTGCTGGCCCACATTGTAGGGCGGGTTGCCAATCACCACCGTAATCGGAGTCTTCTTCTGCCGCTCCACCCGCTCCAGGTTCTCCGGCGCAAACATCGAGAGCTGC
>JANNDD010000886.1:0-1252 GCA_031387365.1 Armatimonas sp.
CGAGCGTTACGTCTTCCTGGGCTGTCAGCATAGTGCGCCAGGTGAGTGCCATATCTCCGGATTCCTGTAGCTGGCAGCACCACTGACGAAATTCTTCAAGCCTTATTTTCTCCTGATCTTTCCACCAAACTCCACTAGTGATTTGGAAGCCCTTATCTTTACGAAATATTGCATGCGGAGAAGCAAGTATTTTTTGGTATCCAATAACTTCATCTCGTTCTTCCCAGTAGTTAATGCCGTTGACGAACTTAAAGGCAAACCAGAGGCCACGGTGCCAGATGTGGTCGGCGGGCTCGTGCTCGGTAATCACGGTGCCATCGGGAAGTTTGATGGGATGAATAAACGGCTTAGGAGCAGAGGCGTAGTCATAGCGCAGCCGCTCGACACCATTATCGTCTGTCAGCCCAATCCACTGCCCGATCTCGTGAGTGATTCTCATAACTGTATTGTAGGCCCATTCATGGGTCTTGCCGCACCAGCGGGCCGCTTTAGCCGCCCGAAAACGAAATCATCCCATGCGTAATGGTCAATGTCGGCCAGCCCGCGGGCGAGCGGTGGTAGAGCTCGGGGTGCGAAGCGAGAGCGGCGTCCTGGGTGGCGCTATCGAACATGGAGAGGCCCGCGAAGTAGTGATGGCCGTTGCGCTCGACGCTCTCGATGCCCAGAGCAGCCATCACAGCAAGATCTTGCTCCAAACAAACCGGCCCGATACACGTGAGATCCTCTCCCGAGAGCAGAGCACCGCGTTTTATGGCGAGGCAGGCGTTGGCGACACCCTTGAAGACGCCTTTGCAGCCCTTGTGGCTCGTGCCCGCGTATCCGAGAGCTAATGCGCGGGGGAAGTCGCCCACTGCGCCGTCTGACTCGTCTATGATGATCGGCGGGTGATTCGGCCATGCGGCCAGCCCCGCTCCCGCCGCGTCGGTGAGGGCTTGGTCTCGGTGAAGTGGCTGCTCGATAAAGAGGCAGCGGGCTTTGTGAGTGTCCGGCAGACCGTTCCAGAAGGCGCGGACGGTGGCAAAGTCGGTGTAGGACTCATTGGCATCCAGCGTAAACGCCCAGTCCGAAGCCGCATGGGCCGCGCAGACGGCAAGAACTTCCGTGGTGCGCACAATATCAGCCTCCACAGTGCCGCCGAGCTTGAGCTTGAAGTGCTTCAGGCCGTAGGTGGCGATATTGTCTTCCAGTGTGAGAGGTAGTGGGTCGGCTACATTGGCTCCCCTATTACTGGGGGCGGGGGGGGCCAACGGAT
>JANNDD010000890.1:0-1146 GCA_031387365.1 Armatimonas sp.
CCCATAAAGTCATCCGCGAGAACCTCCACCGCTCGGCGATGTACGGCGGGCAGATCGAGGGGGTCGGGCCGCGCTACTGCCCGAGCATCGAGGATAAAGTGGTGCGCTTTGCCGATAAAGACCGCCACCAGGTCTTTCTGGAGATCGAGGGCTGGGACACGCCGCAGGTCTATGTGCAGGGCATGAGCACGAGCCTCCCCGCCGAAGTCCAGGCGGAGTTTGTCAAGACGCTCCCCGGCCTGGAGGACGCCGTAATGCTCAAGCCGGGCTACGCCGTGGAGTACGATGCCGTCCCCCCCACGGAATTAACGTCGGCGCTCATGACCAAGCGGGTCGAGGGGCTGTTCTTTGCCGGACAGATCAACGGGACGTCGGGCTACGAAGAGGCGGCGGGCCAGGGGCTGATCGCGGGCGTGAACGCAGCGCTCTATGTCCAAGGCCGCAAGCCGTGGAGCCTGACCCGCAGCGATGCCTACATGGGCGTCATGGTGGACGATCTGGTGACCAAGGGCGTGAGCGACCCGTATCGTCTGCTCACCAGCCGCGCCGAGTTCCGCCTGACCCTGCGCAACGACAACGCCGACCTGCGGCTCACTCCGATGGGCCGCGCCCTCGGGCTGGTAGGCGACACTCAGTGGGAGCTTTTCCAGGAGCGCAAGGCCCGCATCGAGCATGTCGAGAAGACCCTCACCACAAACACCGTTGGGGGGCTGGACAGCGCACGCTTAGAGGCGCTTGGCTTTGCCCCGATCACCTCGCGCCTCTCGTATCTCGACCTGCTCCGCCGCCCGGAAGTGAGCCTGGAGTCGGTCGCAAACCTCGCCGGGCTCGATCCCGCGCACTATGCCGACGGCCTGGAGCAGTGCTTCATCACCGCCCGCTACGATGCCTACATCCGCCGCGAGGAGATGCAGATAGATGTCGCCCGCCGCGCCGACCACCTCGCCCTCCCCGCTGATCTGGACTACGCGCTCGTCCCGTCCATCGCTAACGAAGCCCTCGAAAAATGGAGCCGCCTTCGCCCCGCCACGCTCGGGCAAGCGGCGCGGATACCCGGCATCAACCCCGCCGACATCTCCGCGCTTCATATCTATCTCGTCTCCCGAAAGGCCACGGAAATTTAAGGTAACAACAGCATGAACGCAC
>JANNDD010000913.1:0-1370 GCA_031387365.1 Armatimonas sp.
GGGTCGAACTTGGACTGAATAAAGCGTGGGATGTGCGCTAGCGGCCCTGGTCGGTAGAGTGCCACCATCGCGGACAGCTCTTTGACGGAGTTGGGCTTCAGCTCCACAATGTACTTGCGCATCCCCGACGACTCCAACTGAAAGACGCCGGTCGTCTCGCCACGCCCGAGCATGTCGTAGGCCTTCTGCGCCCGGGGCTCGTCGTAGTGGAGGGGAATATCCCAGACATCCACCGTCTCGCCGCGTGTCTGCTGGATGAGCTTCACGGCGCGGCTCAGGATCGAGAGGTTGACGAGGCCTAGGAAGTCCATCTTCAGAAGCCCGATGGCCTCCAGCGAGCTGTGTGGGTACTGCGTGGCCAGTGAGCCGTCGTTGAGCTTGCGCAGCGGCGTGTACTCCACCAGTGGCCTATCCGCGATCATTACCCCGGCGGCATGGACAGACTCGTTGCGCGTAATGCCCTCGATGCGCTTGGCGGTATCAATCAGCTTATGGGCCAGCTCCTCGCTCTCGTAGGCCGCGACCATCTCCGGGTTGCCGGGGTAGTCTTTCTCCGGCCAGCCGTGCATGGCGCGGGTGATCGAGATTCCCAGCGGCAGGGCGGGGATCATACGGGCAATGCGGTCCACATCCGGCAGGGGCATCGCGAGCGCACGGCCCGCATCACGGAGCGCCGCTTTAGCCCCCAGTGTTCCAAACGTCGTGATGTAGCTGACATTGTCTTTGCCGTACTGCTGAGTCACGTGCTCGATCACCTCGGCGCGGCGCGTGTCCTCAAAGTCCATGTCAATATCGGGCATCTGCACGCGCTCGGGGTTCAAGAAGCGCTCAAATGTTAGGTTGTACTCAATCGGGTCAAGATCCGTAATACCCAGGCAGTAGCTTGCCAGCGAACCCGCCGCCGAGCCGCGAACGCCAAAGAAAATCCCGCTCTGCCGTGCGTGTTGGGCGATGTCGCGCACAATTAAGAAGTACTGCGCAAAGCCTGTTTTCTCGATAATGTCCAGCTCGTAGGTCAGGCGCTCTTTATGCTCCAGCTCGTTCTTGGGCAGGCGGCGCTCCAGTCCCTCCCAGCACATACGGGTTATCGTGGTCTGGGCATCGCTACCAGGATCCACGCCAACCACGGGCATTGGCGCGCGGCCCACCTCGATCTCAAAGTTAACTTTCTCCGCGACCTCAAGGGTGTTCTCAATCGCATCAGGGGCGAAGTGCTCAAACTCACCCATCATCTCGGCGTAGGTCTTTAGGTAAAACTCACGTGGCTCGTAGCGCATGCGCTTGGGATCGTTGACCGTGGTGCCGGTCTGAATACAGATCAGCACATCGTGCGGGTCGGCGTCCTCGGCCTTGAGATAGTGACTGTCATT
>JANNDD010000455.1:0-5248 GCA_031387365.1 Armatimonas sp.
GGCACCTGCGGCGATGCACCGGGCAATACCTACTTCGACCCCGCGATCTGGCACAACGGGCGCTTCGAGAAAACAAAAGGCTACTGCACCGATGTGTTTTTTGACCAAGCAACCCGCTGGATCGAAGAGAAGCGCGGCGCACAAGCACCGTTTTTTGCCTACATCACGCCCAACGCTCCCCACGGGCCGCTACAAGTGCGCCCCGAGGATGAGGCGCGCTACGCTGGGAAAGTAGAGAAACAGGCGGCGAAGTTCTTTGGGATGATCGCCAACATAGACGACAATGTGGGGAAGCTGGTCGAGAAACTCAAGACACTGGGCATTGAGCGCGAGACCCTGGTGATCTTCATGAACGATAATGGCGGCACGGCGGGCGTGAAAGTTTTTAATGCCGGGATGCGCGCGTCGAAGAACACGGTCTACCAGGGCGGCACTAGAGCGTCATCGTTCTGGCGCTGGCCGGGCACCCTCAAGCCCGCTGACTGTGATCGCCTGGCGGCGCACCTCGATATATTGCCCACGCTCGCCGAATTTGCGGGAGTTAAGCCGCCGCGCGGGCTGGATGGCCGCAGCCTCGTGCCGCTACTCAAAAACCCGAAGTCAAAATGGGCCGAGCGCATGCTCTTTGCGCACACGGGACGCTGGGAGCCGGGGCAGCCGCCGAGTAAATATAATAGCTCAGGCGTTCGGTTCTCGCACTACAACGCGGTTGCCACGCAGAACCCAAGCGCCCGCTGGCAGCTCTTTGACCTCGACACTGACCTAGCAGAGACCACGGATATCTCGGCGCAAAGCCCCGCGCTGGTGCAGAAAGTCAATGCCGCCTACGACTCCTGGTGGACGAGTATCCTGCCCGGCTTGGAGAACGAGGACGCGTATAAAACCGCGCCGAAAGTCAACCCGTTTAAAACGCGCTACGAGAAGCAGTTTGGAGCTGTGCCTAAATGAAAGCCATCATGGTGATGTTCGACTCGCTCAACCGGCGAATGCTGCCGCCGTACGGGGGCGACGAGGTGCAAGCGCCGAACTTCACACGGTTGGCGGAGCGCTGCACCACGTTCGAGACGAGCTATGTCTGCTCCATGCCCTGCATGCCCGCACGCCGCGATCTGCACACGGGCCGCCCGAATTTCCTGCACCGACGCTGGGGGCAGCTGGAGCCTTTCGATGACTCTCTTCCCGAGCTGTTAAAAAATATTGGCATCTATTCGCACTTTGTGACGGATCACTACCACTACTGGGAAGACGGTGGTGCGACCTACCATAATCGCTACTCCACCGCGGAGCTGATCCGAGGGCAAGAGGGCGATCTCTGGATCGGGCAAGTGGCCGACCCCGCGTTCCCCGAGAATGCCAGAGGGCGGCACGCCAACCCCAAAGACCTCTACGCCCGCCAGGACTTAGTCAACCGCAGCGCGATCCCCACGGATGCCGAGCACTCGCAGACCCGAACCTTTGCGGCAGGGCTGGACTTTATCGAGCGCAACCACACCGAGGACAACTGGTTCCTGACGATAGAAACATTTGATCCGCACGAGCCGTTCTTCGTGCACGAGGAGTGGCGCAAGAAGTACCCTGGTGAGCGCGGTGATCTGCTTTTTGACTGGCCCTACTATAAAGAAGTGAGCGAGACACCCGAGGAAGTAACCCACATTCGGACGGAGTACGCCGCGCTGATGACCAAGTGCGACCATAGCCTCGGCTTAGTTTTAGACGCGATGGATCGGCACAATCTCTGGGACGACACACAGCTGATTGTCTGGACCGATCACGGCTTTCTACTCGGGGAGCACGATCTCTGGGCCAAGATCTGGATGCCCTTCTACGATGAAGTGGCGCACACGCCGTTCTTTCTCTGGGACCCACGCTTCGCCCACGCGGCGGGGCAGCGGCGCTCGGCGCTGGTGCAGCCTTCGATTGATCTGGCCCCGACCATCCTGGGCTTCTTCGGCGTGCCTCCAACGCCGGATATGCGCGGCAAAGACCTCGCGCCGGTTCTTGCAAGCGACACGCCCGTGCGCGAGGCGGCGATCTTTGGGATGCACGGTGCGCAGGTGAATATCACCGATGGCCGCTATGTCTACTGGCGCGCCGCCAATGACCAGAACGCGCCGCTCTACAACTACACACTCTGTCCCACCGTGATGCGTGGCTTCTTACCGCTGAGCGAGCTGGAAGGCATGACGGTTGCGCCGCCGTTCTCGTTTACCAAAGCCTGCCCCGTAATGCAGATTCCGACGCACCAGAGCATGGCGGGGAGCAACCCGCGCCTGAAACAGACCGTGCTCTGGGATCTACACACCGATCCCAGCCAGACCCAGCCCTGCACCGATGCCGCCGTCGAAGCGCGTTTGCTTAACTCACTCGACACACTTCTGCGCGAGTACGATTCGCCACAAGAGCAGTGGGAGCGCCTCGGGCTTGGGGTGAGAAGCTCATGAGGCCGCCCAATCTGGTCGTGCTCCTCGCCGACGATGCGGGCTGGGGGGACTACAGCGCCAGTGGCAACCGCACGGTGCAGACACCTCATATTGACTCCCTGAGTCGCGACGGTATCACGCTGGAGCGCTTCTTTGTCTGCCCGGTCTGTGCCCCGACCCGCGCGGAGTTCCTGACCGGGCGGTACCATCCGCGAACCGGGGTCTACGGAGTCTCGACCGGCCAAGAGCGGATGAACCTAGATGAGAAAACCATCGCGGACGCCTTCCAGGGAGCGGGCTACGCCACGGGTGCCTTTGGGAAGTGGCACAACGGGAGCCAGTGGCCCTACCACCCCATGGCGCGCGGCTTTGGCGAGTACTACGGCTACACGTCGGGGCACTGGGGCGAGTACTTCAATCCGCCCTTAGAGCACAATGGCAAGCCCATTCGTGAGCGTGGCTATATCGTTGATCTGTGCACGGACAAAGCGCTGGCGTTTATGGAGAAGAACAAGAGCCGCCCGTTCTTTTGCTATGTCCCTTTCACCACACCGCACTCCCCGTGGGCCGTCCCCGAGAGTGACTGGCAGCGCTTCAAAGACAAGCCTCTGGCTCAGCAAGCCACCGAGCCGGGTAAAGAAAACCCCGACCACACCCGTTGCGCCCTGGCGATGCTGGCGAACCAGGATCGCAATGTCGGGCGGATTCTCAAAAAACTAGAGCAGCTCAAGCTGACAGACAATACGATTGTTGTCTACTTTTCGGACAATGGCCCGAATACCGCCCGCTGGAACGGGGGGATGAAAGGCATTAAAGCCACCACCGACGAAGGCGGCGTGCGCTCGGTATTTTTTATGCGCTGGCCGGGTAAGCTCCCCGCAGGCCACCGGGTGCCAGAGATCGCAGGGGCGATTGACTTGCTTCCCACGCTGATGGCACTAACAGGAGTGACGCGAGTAGGGGACAAGTCGCTGGATGGGCGCGACCTCTCGCCGCTTCTTACAGGCCGCGCAGCCACAGCTCCCCCAAGGGTGCTCTTCTCCACGTGGAGTGGCCGGGTGAGTGTGCGCTCCCAAACCCATCGCCTGGATACGTCGGGGGAGCTGTTTGACATGATCGCCGACCCGAACCAGACACGCTCAGTCACGGCGCAACAGCCAGAAACAGCGCGGCAGCTCACTTCTGCGGTTGCTACATGGCGCACCGAGCTCTTTTCTCGCTCTCCCCGCCCCGCCTCGCCCGTGGATCCGCGCCCGATTCCAGTGGGCTATAAGGTCTTCCCACGTACCTGGCTTCCCGCACGTGATGGCACGCCGGGAGGGGGAATCGAGCGCAGCTCAAGTGCCCCTAATAGCTCCTACTTTCGCAACTGGACCCGCACCGACGACACGATTTCCTGGGAGATTGAGGTCAACACAGCAGGAACCTACGACGTGGAACTGCACTACACTTGCCCCCTGCCCGATGCGGGCTCACGCATTGCGCTTAGCTTTCAAGGCAGTCGGTTGGAGGGGCGTGTGGCCCCTAGCTGGGATCCGCCGCTCTACACCAATCAGGACACACTCCCGCGCCCTCCTGGGGAGTCACGCCTGAAAGAGTTTCGGATACTACGCCCCGGAAAACTACGTCTGGAGCGTGGCCGTGGCCCGCTCGCGCTCCGTGCCCTAGAGATTCCCGGCAAAGAAGTGATGCACTTAAGCGCCGTTGTTTTGACATTAAGGTGACAACTCCCTCCCCTGAAGGGGAGAGCTTCTACGGATTAACCGACGCTGTGTTGTCCCACAGCGATTCTTAGGATGTTCAACGAAGCGTTAAGATCACGGTGACAAGATTGACCACAGCAAGCACAGCAATAGGTTCTCTCAGAGAGAGGCATCTTTTGCCGGTGGCCGCATTGGTGGCAGTCTTGACTCGTGTACGCAGGATTCACTTTGACCAACTGACGACCGGCACATGCTGCCTTGTACGCCAAACAATCAAAAAACTGCGACCACGCCGCGTCCAAAATGCTTTTCGCCAAACTATGATTATGAACCATACGGTTCGTGTGAATATCTTCAATCGCGATCAACCCAAAGCGATTGACGAGATAACGAGAAAGCTGATGGGTGAAGTCCTTGCGCCGGTTGGCGATACGGGAGTGAACTTTGCCTACCGCTTTCTTCCGGTGCCGTCGCTCTTTAGAACCCTTGGCTTGTGCACTCATCCTGCTCTGGACTTTACCAAGGTCTTTCTGATCACGGCGGTAGAACTTAGGGGCGGGCACAGCCTCATCCGTGGAAAGGAAAGCAAAGTCCTTGAGTCCCACGTCGATTCCAACCTCCTCCAAAGAAGCAGGAAGCGGCTCAGGAGCTTCAAGTTCACAGGAGAAAGTCGCCCACCACTTGCCGCAGGAGTCGCACTTGATCGTGCAAGTCTTGACCGTGCCTTCCAGGGGGCGGTGAATCAGAACCTTAATCTGTCCGATCTTGGACAAGGAGAGTGTCGCGGTACTGTGCGCGGCGCACCTAGCCGCATCTCCTTCCAGCTTGCACCCTACTGGCGCTTGTGGGAAGGTGAGGGAGTCGTATCTATCACGCCCTTGGAAGCGGGGATAGCCGGGCTTTTCTCCTACCTTCACGCGTCTAAAGAAGGCTTGCATTGCAAGATCAAGCCGCACTGCGACGTTCTGAAGGACTTGGCTATGCACGGTCTTCAAAGACTCGCGTTCTTGCTTTAAGGCGGCAATAGTATTGACTTGCGTGTAGAGGCTCAGGCTCGTAGCATCGGTTTCGTAGGCTGTCTTGCGCTGTTGTAGCAGGTGGTTGTACAGCCATCGGCACTCGCGC
>JANNDD010000956.1:0-2020 GCA_031387365.1 Armatimonas sp.
GACCGGGCCATTGTTCACTGAGAAAAAAATATCGCTATCAATAGCCAGGCTGGATAATATCCACCCCATCATTTCGGGTAATAAACTATTTAAACTTCATTATTTTTTAGCAGAATCACTAAAGCAGGAACACAAACCTATACTAACTTTCGGTGGCGCATATTCCAATCATCTCGCAGCTACTGCTCATGCCTGTAAGATAGCCGGGACCAGGGCCATCGGAATTGTAAGAGGGGAAAAGCCAGCCATGCTTTCCCATACACTAAAACTATGTGAGACGGATGGTATGGAATTGCATTTTATTTCACGGACAGAATACAGCAACAAGGATTCTGTTATTAAAATGCAGGCGGTAGCGACATACGGCGCACTCAAAGTAGCGCTCCGACGACGGTGTGCTGGGGACGCCACAGTGCGGGCAAAAGTGCACTGTCTGATGGGCAGGAAGAAACTCACTCATAATGTCTCCATCCTACCGCACTTTTTCTGTGATTCAGATCATAGCGTATGAACCTTTTTACCTTTAGAATGCACCAAACTACTGGAGATAAAAATCATGCGTCTGACCGCTCTTGCCCTGTCCCTCTGCGCCCTTGTGGCCACAACGACGTTTGCGCCCGCTGCACGACACGCACAGCAGGAACGAAATTTTTCGCCGCTGCAACTGACCGTGAGCGATGAGGAAAAAGACGCACCGGTGCGGCTGGAGCATGCGGATATTCAGATCACGGTCGCGGGGCCACTGGCACAAGTTACCCAGACACTGGTTTTTCGTAACCCCTCGAAGCGGATGCTGGAAGGCGAGCTGACATTTCCTCTGCCGGAGGGCGCGGCGGTCTCAGGGTTTGCGCTGGATGTGAAGGGCGAACTGGTGGATGCCGTGCCGGTGGAAAAAGAGAAAGCCCGCGTGGTGTTTGAGAAAGAGGTGCGCAAAGGAGTGGACCCTGGCCTCCTGGAGCGGCTGGAGGGCAATGTCTTTCGTACCCGTGTCTACCCGCTTCCGGCGGGTGGCACCCGCACGGTGCGCATCACCTACAGCACGGATAAGCACACTATCCCGCTTCGATTTGGCAGCACTGTCCCCGAGGGCAAAGTCACCGTGGACGTGCTCGGGGCGAGTACGGCCAGCGTCCTGGTCGGCAAGCGACCCTTCACGCTGTCCCGCTTCGACGATCACCTCAGAGCGGAGGTCGTGCTGGAAAATAGTGCCGAGCAGGATGTGACAATCACGGTTCCCCCCACGGACAGCCCCACGGTGTTGACAGAGAGCTTCACCCGTGCGAGTGGCCTGCGGCCCGAGACGTTTTTTTGCATCGCCCAGACGCCCCCGCTGGCCAAGATCGAGCGGGTCGCGCCGCGCAATATTGGCATTGTCTGGGACGCGAGCCTAAGCCGCCGCAAGGCCGATGTCGCCAGAGAGCTAGCACTGCTGAGCAAGCACCTTGCCCGGCTGACCCTCGATGTCGAAGTGGTCGTGCTGCGTGAGCGGGCGGAGAAGCCGCGCAAGTTTCGGGTGACGGGTGGCAACTCCGCCGAGCTGATCGCGTTTCTCAAAGCGCAGCCCCTCGACGGTGGAACGGCACTGGGTGCAGTGAACCTGCAACGCCGCGACTACTGGCTCTGGTTCACGGACGGTTTCTCCAATCTCGGGCACGGCTTGCCTAAAGTGGCGGCGCAAACCCCGATCTATGCCATCGCCACTGCGCCGGGAACGAATTTTGGCCTCCTGCGCTACTTCTGCGAGCAGACGGGGGGCGCTCTCAGTGACGGCACGAACCCCGATGCCCTGGGCCGCCCTAGTGTTACCCTTCTTGGTGTGGAGGGGCAGGGAACAGCCGATCTTCAGTGGCAAGACGGCCTCATCACGGGCCGCCTGCTCACCGACGAAGCGAAGTTGACGCTCATCTACGGCTTGCCCAGCGGACAGATTATCGCACGCCACCCCGTCACCGTTTCGCGCACGGGAAGCTCGGCGCAGGGCCTCATCGCCCGCCAGTGGGCCGCCCAGCGCGTCGAGCGC
>JANNDD010000960.1:0-12782 GCA_031387365.1 Armatimonas sp.
CTCTGGGATCGTCTTGGTGGGTGTGGCGGGTTTTCTCTTCGCTAAGAGCTCTGGCGTTCTCAATGCCCAGAAGCCGATGAGCCCGACGGGAGCCGTGATCAACGCCCCCAACACCCAGCCTGCACAGGCTCCGATTCTGAGCGCCCCTCAGCCCCAAATGCCGAAAGCTCCCATTTTAAAGCCGCCTGGCACAGTGGGAAACCCCATGCCCGCCGATGTGATCGCGTGGCTCCGCTGGCTCAAGTGGTTCGAGGGCGAGCGCAAGCGCCTGGAAGCACGGAGCGCGGGCGAGCTAGTCGTGCAGCTCCAGAATGCCATCAAGGACTACATGACCGGTGAGTCGCTGGGCCTGCTCGGCCCCGAGTTCGAAAACGGCGAGGCGCCTAAGAAACCCGCCCCGAACTACGGCGAGCAGATCAGCAAGGTGATTGTGGAGTGGAACCAGGCAGCCAATGTCTACAAGACACCGGGCGCTGCCAACAAGCCGCCGCTTCCCGATGCCTGCGCCCCGCTCGCGTCGGGCTACGGTATGGCGCTGGACGCTGGGATCGCGGAGATGAGCAAGCTCATGAACACGCTCAATAGCACACTCGGCTCGATGAGTGGGCAGAGCGGAAACAGCAACGGCGCAACCGATGCCCTGCGCGACTTGATGACACAGAAAAACAGCAAGAGCGCCTCCAAGAGCGTGGATGCGCTCTTCATTGATGCCAACGCCGTTCTGGATGCCCTTCGTGACCGCTACACCGACATTCCGCCCGACATCAGTGCCGCTAACTTCCGCGTGATCTCCGAGGGCGCTAGCCTGAGTATTCCTCTTCCCGGCCTTGGAATGTAGATCTACAAACCCCTTTCCGTCGTCCCTCAGAATGAGAATAAAGAGCGACGGAAGGGGGCAGGGTGCTTAGAACCGGTAGCCGATGCGAACATTGACACCGCCCGCGTCAACGCCGCCTACCTTCTGGATCATGGTGGTGTCAATCTCACCGAGCCAGCCGTTGTTGAGCTCGTAGCCGATTCCGAGCTTGCCGCCGATCTTACTGGCCGTCGTGCTGGTTGTTGCGACCGCTGCCGCACGCGAGCTGGATTGCGTACTGGTAGCCGTCTGTGACTTCACGCTGAAGCTGCCAATACCCACGGTGGCGTAGGGCTTTCCTGCCGCGTTGGCGGACTCTAGGTAGAAGCGCCCGCTTACACCCACGCCCGTCATGCTGCTGGTTAACCCGCCGCTTTTTTTACTGTTGTAGTCTAGAAAGACACCGTAGACCGATGGTTTGGTCGCGGTGGACTTTGTAAAATCATAGCCGACCCCAAAAGCGGTACGCTGCTTGTTGGTGCCACTCTTTGCAGAGAATATCCCCCCGAGAATACGAATAGGTTTCTCCACTGGCAGAGCATCGTCCGCCGCGAGTGCGGTGCCCATGGGTGCTAGGGCTGCCAGTCCCAGAGTAAGTAGTGTTGCTATTTTCATTGTTTCTTTTAACCTCCAGAAGTTTAGGTGTGGCTCATCGTTGGAGCTACACATCTGTTAGGATTATTAAGTTGTTAAAAAGTTTCTACTTCTCTGAGCCTTTTGCACGAATCTCTTCCCCGCCGACAACCGCCAATTGAAATCGTCCGCCGATTGAAATCGGCGTCTAAGAGCCTCGTTCCTCCGCTAAGAAGTCGCTCCGCGACTGAGAACTTAGGAACTCCGTAGTCGCGGAGCGACTTTTTGGCCGAAGGCCCTCAGACGCCCCCTTTCAGTGGGCGGATAACCATTCATGCAAAAGGCTCTTACTGTGCTAATACGGCCCTCGAATATGGCTTGCGACGTGCTCACTATAGAACGTTGAAAGCTGCTGGTGCAGCGACTCCGGGAGCCGTGGCAGATCGCTGACGGATACATTACTCTCCACTTGCCCCAGGCGGGTCGCACCGGGAATAAGCGTCGTTACTGCATCGAAGTCTAAGATCCAGCGCTGGGCGAGCTGGGCAGGAGTCCAGCCTTCGGGGACAAAAGACTTGAGTGCGTCTGCAAGTGCGACACCACGCTCGAAGGGTAGACCAGCAAAGGTCTCCCCGACATTGAACGCTCCTCCATCACGGTTGTAGGTGCGGTGATCGCTGGCGGCAAACTGGGTCTGCACCGTGTACTTGCCCGCGAGTAGCCCTGAGGCCAGCGGGAGCCGGACGATCAGCGCCGTATTTTTCGCTTTCGCCTTCGCAAAAAGCGCGGTGATCGGTTTTTGTCGAAAGAGATTAAAGATAATCTGTAGTGAGGCGAGCCCATCTTGCTCTAAGCAAAGCTGTGCCTCCTCCATGCTCTCAACACTCACCCCGACGCGAGCGATAAGCCCTTCGCGCCGAAGCTCGCGCAGATGCACAAATACCTCACCCTGGCGAAGCACGTCGGTGGGAATGCAGTGGAGCTGTGTCAGATCGAGCCGCTCGACACCCAGCCTGCTCAGCGAATCGGTGGTGTGCTGGCGCATGGTTGCGTAGGAAAAGTTCTCTAGCCCACCCGGATCGCCGCGCCGCCCGAGCTTGGTGGCCACGAAGACACCGTGAGGCTGCTCTTCCGACAGCCACGCCCCGACCCGCTGCTCGCTCATGCCGCCGCCGTAGACATCCGCCGTATCGAAAAAAGTGACGCCGCGCTCGTAGGCCGCTCGAAGAATTGCGCGTGCCGACGTGTTGTCTAGTACGCCCCAGTCTCCACCGCCTAGCTGCCAGCAACCGAGGCCCACTTCGGAGACAGGCACCCCCTGAAATAATCGTGTTTGCATCGCGCTCATTTTACCGCCCTGACCTGCCGAAAATACCAGGTAATGGACACTGAATCACAAACACCTCGCTCTTTATCTCCGTCGCGCTCTTTATCCACCGACACGATGCTTGCGCTGCTAGTCGGACTTATGGTGCTGGTCGCCTTTAATGTCCATCATTTTCTCTACGGCACACCCTGGGTCTTTCCCACCGACGATGCCTATATCACCTTGCACAACGCTGTCGTACTTGTCTCGGGGAAGCCCGACCCAAACTTTGTGGGCACAGCGGCACTGTGCGGCTCGACAAGTATTTTTCACGTGGCGCTGACGGCGCTTTTTTGTGGGGTGATGCCACCGCTGACAGCGCTGAATCTCACACTCTGGCTCGGAATTGGCCTCTACGGGCTGGGGCTCTTGCGCCTGGCGCGGGTGCACGGCGCGGCTCCCTGGCAAGCGGTGCTACTGCTTCTGGCGGGATTCTTCGCTGTGCAGACACCGTTTCAGATGCTCAATGGCTTGGAGACAGGGCTCGCGCTTGCGGCAGTGACCTGGAGCCTTGTTTTTGCTTCGTCCGAGAAACCGACACGGGGGCTGCCTGCGCTTTGTGGTCTGCTGCCCTTGCTACGCCCTGAGCTGGCCGTTCTCTCGGTGCTGCTTTTCGCCTATCAAACGCTTCGTCGGCAAAACGCAAAGAGTAGTGCGCTTGATCTTGGGATTGCTGTACTTGTCGCCATGCCTTTTTTGTTGCTCCTCTGGGCTAATACTGGCTCGTTGATTCCACAGACGATTGCTGCGAAGCGTGCCTACTTCGCGGAGTCGGGGCTGCCTCTCGCCGAAAAACTCACGATAGCGGGGCGGCATTTAGGGGCATTTACCGCCCTGCTGGGAGTGGGGGTTGCCTTTCTTCCGCGACTGGCCGGGTTTGCACTGGGCCGCCTCGGGCTGCTCTTTGCGGCGGTTCTGATCGCCGCCTATATTCAGAGCTTGCCCATGGCGCTGGCGCAGTACTACCACCGCTACCTTTATGTACTGCTACCGTTTCTCTGGCTGGGCTGCGCCTCGCTCTGGAAATCGGGCAAGTGGCTGGGGCAGGCAGCGAGTATCGGGGCGGCGCTGGTGTTGTTGCAAGCTCTTTTCGCCTTCCCCACGCGCTGGGCAACCTACGAGGGCTGGCATGACGAAGTGGCGATCGAGCTTGATGGACTGACAAAGTTCTGCGATACGCTCGATGGTGACAGCCCTTTGCTACTCCACGATGCGGGCTATCTTGGTTATGCGGGGCACAAAAAGCTTGTGGACATGGTGGGCCTCAAGACCCCCACTGCGATCCCGCTACACCGGCGCTTCACGGAGCCAAGTGGCGGGAAAAAACGGCTGGACGCGGTGGAGCAGCTTGCCAAAGAGAAGCACTGTGGCTACCTCGTGGTGTTGCAGGGCTGGGAGGAGTTCCACAGGATCGGAGCGGGCCTCCAGGCACGCGGTTGGACACTCGTACCCGTTCGCCCCTTCCCGATAGACTATCCTGTCCCGGAGCGCAATCGCTACCAGGTCTATCAGCTCACCCCACCGGTAAAAGAAAACTAACTTCGGACACGGCGGATAGGAATATTGGCGACCAGTGCCACTGTGGTATCGGCGCGCTCCAGATCCACCTTGAGCTCCGCTTCATTGATCTCGACATACTTGGCGATCACTGCAATGATCTCCTGACGCATCTGCTCCAACATAGGAGCCGGAATATCCGCCCGGTCGTGCATCAGTACTAGCTTGAGTCTGTCCTTCGCTACCGATTTTGACTTGTCTTCTGGTCTGCCGAAAATGAGTTCAAAAAGGTTCATCCTGGGCCTCTCTCTCTACTTGCCGCTAAATAACTTGCGCACACGATCGAAGAAGCCACCACCGGCTTCTTTTTCCTCCATGATATTCATGAAAGGAACCTCTTCGCCACGCAGGCGCCGAGCGATATTACGGTACGCCTGGCCCGCTTGAGAGTCTGGCGACATGGACGCCGGTTCTCCCCGGTTCGTGGACGTAATAATACTCTCGTCGTCGGGCACGACCCCGATGAGCTTCACCGATGTCCCCAGGACTTCCTGCACATCCGAGACATCGAGCATCTCTTGCTCACGCACCATCTTGGGACGGATCCGGTTGACGATCAGCATGGAGTTGTACAGGCCCTGCGCCTCCAGAAGCCCAATGATCCGGTCGGCATCACGGACGCTGGACATCTCGGGGTTTGTGACGACAATCGCCTCGGTTGCGCCCGCGGTTGCGTTCTTGAAGCCCTGCTCAATACCAGCGGGGCAGTCAATGAGGATCATCGTGTAGCCTAGCTCCTTGATGTCCTCAATCACCTTGCGCATCTGGTCTTCGCTCACGGCGGACTTATCACGGGTCTGGGCGGCAGGCAAGAACGCTAGGTTTGACTTTCGCTTGTCCTTCACCAGCGCCTTACGCGCATCGGCACGACCCTCGACGACGTCCACAATATCGTAGACGATCCTATTTTCGAGCCCAAGAGCTAGATCGAGGTTGCGCAGGCCGATATCGGCATCTACCAGCGCAACGGTCTCTCCAAGCTCCGCAAGGGCCATCCCAAGATTAGCGGTCGTGGTTGTTTTGCCCACGCCACCTTTTCCTGAGGTAATCACGATCACTCGCGCATCTGCCATCCTGATAACACTCTCTTTACTTTTTACAGCGATTCCTGGGCATTATAGCGGGAAAACTTGAATCTCGCCGTTTTCAATGCGTGCTATCTCCGCGGAGCGCTTCTCTGTCCTCAGCCCCTCATCGGGTGGTGCTGCTGCGATCTTACCTGCGATACGCAGCTGAGGGGCACGTAGCTCACTGGCCACGATTCTGGCGCTCTCATCTCCCTGGCAGCCCGCATGGGGCCGTCCGCGTAGCTTTCCTACGACAATGATATCTCCCGTGGCCACGACTTCAGCGTCCGCGCTCACATCGCCACAGATCACTAAGTTACCGCTATGCTCCACGCGCTGGCCGGAGCGCACGTTACGAAAAAGATAGAGCGCATTGTTCAGCTCGCTACGGGGCGGGCTTGCGTGTGTGGGTAGAACCGTAGGGGGCTCCGTGGTTTTGGGGGGCTCCCTGTCTGCGGTGGCCTTCTGGATCGTGGGCAAGACATCGTAGGTCTTGAGCACCAGTTTCTCGCAAGCGGCGCGTGTCTGGTCGTCCGCTGCCACTGCTGCCAGCGGGATGAGTCCCCATAGACCGCGCAGCCAGTCACATAGCTCCGCTACCCCTTCGTTTGCCAGCGCCCTCGCTCCAAAATCTAGCGTTACTTGCGCCCCGCGCCAGAACGTCCGTCCGTCTTTAGCTTCGTTGAGGCGTGCCTCCAGCGAAGCGCGAACCTCGTCCCACTCGCCCCTATCGGGTAGCACGATCAGCAAGCCGTTTCGCCACCCTTTAATTTCCAGTTCCTGCATTAGCTTCTATCTTAGCACGAATTGCCGGTTATTTTTTGGGAGCAGGCTGCTCGGCAGCCTTTCGAGTGCTTGCCACAAGCGTCTCTCTCTTTTTGGCATAGCTATTCCAGAGCATCTGAATCGTCTCCGGGCTGGGTAGCTCGTCTTTGTAGATCACAAACCGCGCCTGGATTTTCAGCGTCTCGTCTTTCTTGATTGCGGTTTTGTAGAACGCCCCGAAGCGCCCGTAGTTACGGTATGCCGACCACGCTGTGCCCGTCGGGTTTTCGGGGTGCGAGAGCATCACGACACTATATTTTCTGCCCTCGGTGGTGTAGGTCATCCCTACCCACGGATAGTCCCGGTCTTTGTGGGCATTGGCGTCAGCCTTCGGGTAGAGGTAGAGCGTGTTCGCGCGATCTGTGGCATCGGTTGGCCGAAAGTGCAGCCCCGCGTGCTCCGGATCGCCATCAAAAACCGTATCACCGCCCACGGCCTTCAGCGCCGACGTGAAATCCACCTGCACAAACGCGCCGGTGGGTGCCGGTATAAAGTGCATCGTACGCGATTCCTCAATCAGTATCTCATCGCGGGTTGTGCCCGTCCAGACGATCTTAGGTGCGCGAATGTAGGTGCTCTGTCCGAGGGAGCTTAAGGAGTGGTTTGCCGTCGCTTCTTTAACAACCTGCTCGCCGCCGGTCATGTGCCATCTATCGTAGGTCTTGCCGTTGACAGTGAGCTTGTTCCAGCCGATAAAAATTCCCCGGTGGTGGGTGAACTCCCCGCCTGCGCCTTTGGTGATTGCTTGGCCTGTCTCCGGGTCAATAATATGCAAGTACGGTTTGTAGGTCTCCTCGCGCTTCTTGGGATCAGAGATGTCGTAGGCAGTCATAAACCGCCCGACAGCATTTTGTTTTTCCTTGCCCTGGTAGCGGATCTCGACATACTCTCTGTCCTGAATATGGGCATGAAATGTTGGGGCAGACTGCTGTGGACCCGTGAGAGCAAGCAGGATAAGTGGCAGAAAAGTCATACGATCAGCTCCTTGATAACATTGCCAAAGACATCAGTGAGGCGCATGTCACGGCCCCCAAAGCGAACAGTGAGTTTTTTGTGATCGAAGCCGAGCAAGTGTAGCATTGTGGCGTGTAGGTCGTGCATCTCCATTTTATTCTCGACCGCAAAATAGCCAAACTCATCCGTTGCTCCGTAGATCGTCCCGCCCTTGAAGCCGCCGCCCGCCGCCCAGACGGTGAAGCCAAAGGGATTATGATCGCGCCCATTGCTGCCCTGCACCATGGGGGTACGCCCAAACTCACTGCCCCAGAGCACAATCGTGGAGTCCAGCATTCCGCGCGCCTTGAGGTCTTTAAGGAGCCCCGCGATTGCCGTGTCCACCATGCGGGCGTTGTCTTCGTGGCCCTGCTTTAAGTTGCCGTGCTGATCCCACCGATCGTGGCCGCAGCTTGGGTGGGTTAGTTCTACAAAGCGCACCCCGCGCTCGACCATGCGCCGCGCCATGAGGCACTGGAAGCCAAACGTGCGGGCGGGTGCGAACGGGTGATCTAGCCCGTAGAGTTTCTTCGTCGCCTCGGTCTCATCCGCCATGCTCGTGAGCTCGGGAACGGCGCTCTGCATCGAGAAGGCCAGCTCGTAGTTCTGAATGGCGGCATCTACCGCGCTGCTATTGCCCATCTTGCCGAGAATGCTCTGGTCCAATCGCTTAAGTAGAGCAAGCTTGCGCTTTTGCAGTGCCTCTGTTTTCTCCAGTGGCTTGAGATCCGCGACCGCGCTGGGGCGGGGCAGAAAGATCGAGCCCTGGTAGGTTGGGGGGAGAAACCCGGAGCCAAAGCAGTCGAGACCGCCGTTGGGAATTAATCCGCCGTTGATGACCACGTAGCCTGGCAAGTTCTTTGCCGTGCTTCCGAGGCCATAGGTCACCCACGCGCCCATGCTCGGGCGACCCTGGGAGCCATTGCCCGTGTGCAGAAAATAGTTCGCGTTGGTGTGCTCCGAGAAGTTGCTGGTCATGGAGCGCATGACACAGAGATCATCGGCGCACTTGGCCACTTCGGGAAACAACTCGCTGACATCCAGCCCACTCTGACCGTATTTCTTAAATGTCCAGGGCGACTTCAGAATGGTCCCATTGTTATTAAACTGTGTCGGTGGCACGTCCATGGGCAGCGGCTTGCCATGGTCTTTCTCCAGGCGCGGCTTAGGGTCAAACGTGTCCATCTGGCTCGGACCGCCGTCCATGTACAGAAAGATCACCGCCTTGGCTTTCGCCGGGTGGTCTAGTTTTTGCCCGTTGGCCTGTGCGTGGGCCTCATCGGCAAAGAGCGCCGATGCTGCGAGGCCACCAAAGCCTGTTGCGGCGGTGGAGAGAATTTCTCTTCGTGTTATGTTCATGATTTTGTTTTTGCCGCTTTGCAGCTATCTCCCCCGGCCTCGTTCCTCGGCCACCCCCTCTTTCCCTACCGTTCGTTCCTCACTGGAAAGAGGCCGGGGGAGATGGCTTTTCCTTACTTAATAAAAATAAATTCCTTAACGTTGAGCAAAACATGGCACAGATCTGCCCAGATAGCTTTCTCGTTGCTTCCTTCCACAAACTCAAGCGCGTCTTTGGCCTCGCTGGGGGTTGCGGGGCGACCAAAGGCGTTTTCGTAGAGCCAGGCGACGCGCTGTTCGGGCGTGGCGGTGGGGTGTTCTTTGAGCAATCTGTCGGCCCAGACTTCGGCTTGCTGGCGGACAAACGGGCCGTTCATCAGGGCGAGAGCCTGCGCGGGGACATTACTAACGCTGCGTCGCCCGATACAAGTAAATGGGGTCGGGAAGTCAAAGGACTGGAGCCAGGGCGAGAGGAAGTTACGCCGCACGGAGAGATAGATGCTCCGCCGCCCATTGCCATCGAGCGGGCCTTGTCCGGGTCGGCCTCGTCCCTCGGAGAACTCGGTGAGATAGGTATTGACGGGGGGGCCGTAGAGCGTGTTGTTCAAGCGCCCTGAGAGGGCAAGCAGGCTATCGCGGATCGCCTCGCCTTCTAATCTTCGGACGTTCATGCGCCAGAGAAGCTTGTTGGTCGGGTCTAGCTTGGTTGCTGTGGCCGTGGGCAAGACATCGCTGCGCTGCTTGTAGGTGCTGCTGGTAAGAATGAGCTTGTGCATGGCCTTGAGCGACCAGTTCTTTGCCACGAGTTCACTTGCCATGTAGTCAAGAAGCTCAGGGTGCGTGGGGAGCTGGCCCATGTGTCCAAAGTCATCGGTGGTGGCGACAATCCCGCGCCCAAAGTGGTGGTGCCAGAGCCGGTTGACGATCACCCGAGCTGTGAGCGGATGCTGGGGGATGGCGAGGCGCTGGGCGAGCTCAAGCCGCCCACTGCCCACAATACCCGTGATGGGCGTGTTCTCCGTACCATAGAGTGCCAGTTGCAGGCGCGGCGCGGTCGGTCCGGCGGCTTTATGGTTGCCGCGTAGGAAAACATTCTCGTCTTCACCGTCGCCATCGGCCATTGCCAGAATGCGGGTTGGGGCGGGGAGGGCGTTGTCAAGAGTGGCTATTTGAGTACTTGCTTCATTGAGGAGCTTCGTCTCTAGAATCCCCTTGCGAAGCAGCCTATCGAGCACGTCAAGAGCAGGCGTATCGCTTGCTGTGAGGGAGTTACTTGCCCAGTGATCTAACGTCGCGCTGAGGCCCTGCTTCACCGGTTCCGCAACCAGCGGAAGGGGATACGGGCTGTTTCCACCAGGCGGGACATTGCTGCTACTGAGCACCGCGCCCTCACAGCGAATCCAGCCATCATGGCCCTTGTTGGGATCACTTAGATTACCATTGGAGAAGTTATCGCGGGCGCTGTCGGTGAGCTCGACATAGGCGCGGCGGCCCTTGACCATACGCAGATCAATCGTGCGCCACCGCGGCTCGAGGTCGTCAATGGTGTGCCCCAGAAAGCCATAGAGTGGGTCGCGGATCACTTGAAAGCTCTCGACAATGATGCGCAGGCGGCCTTTTTGACCAGCGACATTGACATGGATAAAGTCTTTGTCTATGGTGAACGTGGGGGAGCGCAGTGCCCCTTCCTGGTGCCGCCCGCTCAGCGCCGAATGCACCAGTGTGCGGGGAGCAAGCCCTAGCACCGGCTTTTGCGGATCGCCGGAGAGAATCAGCTCGCCGGGCTTGGCGAGAGTCTGCATCGCCGCACCGCTGGGAGTCCACTGTGTCAGCGCAAAATCACTTTCACCACCGCTCTTGTGATTCAGCATCTGCAGCTCAGCCTTGAGCTTCTCATCGGGGAGGGCAGCCAGGCTGGCTTTCCAGCTTTCGCTCAGCGCACGCTTGTCGAGCCCCGTACGAATGCGAGAAATAGCCTGTGCAGGCTTGCCGAAAGTCTCGGGACCATCCGACGAGGTGAGCTGGAAGCGCGAGCTTCGGAGCACGCCGTAGAGGCCGTAGTAGTCTTTGGTGGGAATGGGGTCGAACTTATGGTCATGGCAGCGGGCACACGCCACGGTCTGGCCTAGAAACGCCTTGCCGATCACATCAATCTGGTTGTCAATACGATCGGCTTGCTCCTGCTTGATATCCACGGGCGAGTGCTTGCCCTCCCCCAGCCAGACAAATCCCGTGGCCGTGAGGGACTCATTGCGCCCCGTGAGTTTGTCATAGCGTGGCGTCGGTAGCAGGTCCCCCGCAAGCTGCTCGGTGAGAAATTTATCGTAGGGGACATCGGCATTGAGCGCCCGAATCACGTAGTCTCGGTACTGGAATGCCTCGGGAATGTCAAAATCAATCTCGTGACCCATAGACTCGGCGTAGCGGACTAAGTCCAGCCAGTGCCGCGCCCAGCGCTCGCCGTAGGTTGGGGAGGCAAGAAGCCTGTCAATGAGCTTCTCATAGGCATCGGGTCGCTTGTCACTTAAAAACGCCGTGATCTCGTCGGGCTTGGGCGGCAGGCCCGTCAGGTCAAAAGTGACACGTCGGATGAGGGTTCGCTTATCGGCCTCGGGAGCCATGCTCAGCCCGGACTTCTGGAGCTTGGCGAGTACAAAGGCATCAATGCCGCTCTTCTCCATCGGCGGCTCCAGCGGCCGATGGACTTGCTTATACGCCCAGTGCTGGCGGCGCTTCGTCAGATCAAAGCTCTCTTTTTTTGATCCACCTGCTTTGGGAGGCGGCTGTGTACTGTTGGCTGGCAGTGGTGCGCCGCCTTTAACCCACTGCTCTAGAAGCGCGATCTCACCGGCCGGGAGCTTGCCGCTCGGGGGCATCAGTAGCGATGCATTGGTGTAGCTGACTGCCTTGAGCAGGGTGCCATTGGCCGGGAGAGCTGCCCCACGCGAGCCGCCTTTTTTGAGCGCCGCTACCCCATCTAATCGGAGGTTTCCCTGCTGGATATCCGGCCCGTGGCACGACACACAGCGTGCTGCGAGGATCGGGCGAATCTTCCTCTCGAAGAACTCCGTATTCACTGGCTCCTGTGCTTTGCCGGGTAGTAAGGCCACTCCGAGCAAAAGCCCGCCAAAAAGAACTCCCATTGTCCGCTTCATAACTTCTATTGTAGCTTACAATGAGGCATAATAGCCTTGAAATGTGTAGGCAATGGGGAATTCTTAGCGGAGCAGTTTTGCTTGCGACAGCGGCACTGGGGAACCAACCCCCCCGCCCCCGCCCGGCGGGGGAGCTGATTTTTGAGTCAAAAGTGCGTCCGGTGCTGCTTGCCAAGTGCGTGGCCTGTCATGGGGAACACGTGGCGCAGGGGGAGTGTTCGCCTAGACAAGGCCTTTGATGCCGCGACAGCCCAGAAAGTTTTGGCGGCCGTTCGCTACGACGGCAAGGTCAAGATGCCCCCAAGCGGTAAGCTTGGGATTCCCGAGCAGGAGGCGCTGACAACTTGGGTAAAAGACGGTGCCAAGTGGCCGCTGAGCGCCCCGCCCCCTGTCTCCCCCGTTGGACGGGGGCCGGGGGGTGAAAAACACTGGTCGTTCCAGCCGGTGAAGCGCGCTGCCGTGCCGAGAGTGCAGAACCCGGTGCTGCGCGACGAGTGGGTCAGAAATCCCGTTGATACCTTTGTATTGGCGGGGCTGGCGAAGAAGAAGCTCTTCCCGAGCCCGCCCGCCTCGCGCCGCGAGCTGATTCGCCGCGTGACCTATGGCCTGATTGGTCTGCCGCCCACGCCCGAGGAAGTCGCGGCGTTTGAGCGCGACACGGACCCGAAGGCGTACGAAAAGTTAGTAGAGAAGCTGCTGGCATCCCCGCACTATGGCGAGAAGTGGGGGCGGCAGTGGCTAGACTTAGTTCGCTTTGCTGAGACCAATAGCTACGAGCGCGACAACCCCAAGCCGCAGCCCTGGCGCTACCGCGACTATGTGATCAAGAGCTACAACGCCGACAAGCCCTACGATCGATTTTTAAAAGAGCAGCTCGCGGGTGATGAGCTGCCCGATGCCACCAACGAGACACAGATCGCCACGGGGTTCTATCGCCTCGGTGTCTGGGACGATGAGCCGGTGGACGCGGAGCAGTCGCGCTACGATAGCATAGATGACATGGTCACGACCGTCGGCCAGGCGTTTTTAGGGCTGACTCTGGACTGCGCTCG
>JANNDD010000971.1:0-11364 GCA_031387365.1 Armatimonas sp.
CAATATGGCCCGGAGGGCCTTTGTGTCCGAGGCACGAGGACAATATGACGCCCCCGTTCATGGGGGCGGTTCTTTGAACGTCCGCTGGCTCGTCGTGATAAACCCTCGCGACGAGCCTTTCTCCGGTGTTGCCGTTTTGCACGCCGACTACCGCACCCGCACCATCGCTCCGGTGATCGTCGCTGATCCCGAGGGTAAAACAGTTCTCTCACGCCTCGTCAACGAAACCCTTGGCGAGCCTGACATTGACGGCGAGGGCAAGCGCCGCTGGGCTTTTGATCTGGAGTTCTTCTGCGATTGCGGCCCTAACTCTACTGTTGTCTACTCAGCACGTTTTGGAAGTGACAACGCATCCTTGGCTTCTGATGATTCCTGGGAAAATCGCCATGCTACTTCCGTTCCGCTTTCCGCGAGTGAGAGCGAGTATAATCCAGAGTTATGATAGCGCAGCTTACAGGAAAAGTGGTGCGGGTGGCGACACCCGTGGTAGTTTTGGACGTGAATGGGGTGGGCTACAGGGTCTCGGTGCCGCTCTCGGTGATCGAGCAGCTACCCGCCGACGGCTCCCCCGTGACACTCGTCACGCACATGATCGTGCGTGAGGATGATCTGAGTCTCTACGGTTTTTTCGAGGAGAGTGACCAGAAAGTCTTTGAGTTACTTCTCACCGTCACCGGGGTGGGGCCAAAAGTGGCTCTGGCCTTGCTCTCGGCGCTCGGAGGTGATGGAATTGCTCGGGTGGTGAGCTCCGAGGATGCCAAAGCCATTGCCAAGACACCGGGGATCGGGCCGAAACTAGCGCAGCGGCTCGTGTTGGAGCTCAAAGATAAGCTCACTGCCTTTGGGTTCAGCCGAAAAGTGGAGCACTTAGCAGCGAGCGCAACCGTGAAAATACGCAGCGCCAACGAGCAGCTTCTCGACGATGTGAGCTCGGCGCTCACCAACTTAGGCTACAACAAAAACGATGCACTGCGCGCCGCAGAGCTTGCGCTCACGGAAGCGCTTCAGACGGACAACAACCCGCCGTTCGCCACTGTGCTTCGGGCGGGACTCAATCGCCTGACGAGGTAAATGCCCCCTAACCCCCGCCCAGCGGGGGGACAAAAAGGAAAAGGGTTTTACCTTGTTTCTCCCCCGCGGGGCGGGGGCTGGGGGTAGGAAAAAAATGGCAATTCAATCCAGTGGGTTTGGCAGTAGTGGAAGTGGCAGTGGGAACGGAACTGAGCCGCCGGAGCGTCTTGTGGGCGGACGGAGCCAGCACGAAGATGAGGGCGAGCTGACGCTTCGGCCCAAGCGGCTGTCAGAGTACATTGGTCAGCCTAAGATCAAAGAGCGCCTCGGTCTCTCACTCACGGCAGCGAAGATGCTGGGGCAAGCCCTTGACCATGTCCTGCTCAGCGGACCGCCTGGACTGGGCAAAACTAGCTTGGCCAATGTGATCTCGAATGAAATTGGCGCAAATTTGAAGGCAACCAGCGGACCGGCGATCGAAAAGCCTGGAGATCTGGTGGCGATCCTCTCAAACCTCGAAGAGGGCTCGGTTTTATTTATTGACGAGATCCATCGCCTGAACCGGCTGGCCGAGGAGTTTCTCTATCCCGCGATGGAGGACTATGAGATGGACATGATCATCGGGCAGGGGCCTTCGGCGCGCACTGTGAAGATTCAACTACCACGCTTCACGCTAATCGGGGCCACCACTCGTCCGGGGCTCTTGACCAACCCGCTCCGGGATCGTTTTGGGATTCATGAGGCTTTTGAGTTCTATGGAGTAGATGACCTGAGCTTGATTGTCACGCGGTCCGCCGGGATTCTCGGGGCCGCTATTGATGAGAGCGGGGCGGAGCAGATTGCAGGACGTTCTCGGGGGACACCGCGTATCGCCAATAGGCTATTACGGCGTGCGCGGGACTACGCTCTGGTGAAAGGTGATGGGACCATCACGGCGGCGATGGCGGATGCCGCGCTACGGATGTACGAAGTTGATGAGCTGGGCCTCGATGAGTTTGATCGGCGGCTCTTGCGGACACTGATTGATAAATTTGACGGAGGGCCTGCCGGGCTTGATACGCTGGCCGCGACACTGAGGGAAGAACGCGATACCATAGAGGATGTGGTGGAACCCTACCTGATGATGTTAGGATTTTTGAACCGAACCCCGCGAGGCCGTGTCGCAATGCGTGGCGCTTATGAGCACCTGAAGATTCCCTATGGCAAGGGGCCAGGGCTCTTTGACGGGTAATTTGATCGCTAGGCGGAGATTAAAACGATGAACTGTCCAGGATGTAGAGCACGTAATCCGATTGGCAATAAGTTCTGTCGCGAGTGTGGGCAGAAAATACCGTTGGAAGAGAACACCCTGGCGCAAGAAGAAGCGCAGCAGGCGGAGCTAGAGCGAGCACGTGAGCGTGCCGCACAGCTCCTCACCAAGGCGTTCGCGCTCTCCCAGCAAGGCAAGCCTGCGGAGGCGCTTCCTCTGGCCGAAGAGGCTGCTGAGCTTCTTCCCGCGTCTACGTCTGCGCTGACCCTTAGCTCGACGCTATACGAGCGCCTTGGACAAAACGCGAAAGCCATCGCCATGATGGAAAAGGTCGTGGCACTCAATCCCCACTCCGCTGTGGATATTGATAAGCTGGACCGTCTACGACGTGGGGTGCATCTGCTACCCCGTCGCCCTCCGCTGGCGGAAAAGGCTGACGTCACCGAGCGACGGTGGGTGCCCCTGGCGGCAGCGGTGGGGGTGGGAGCGCTGGTTATGACGGTCGGGGGGATCGTGTTGGTGAAGTCACTGGGGAAAAAAGGCCCTGGCCCGCTCGTTGTGACCGAAGTGGGGAAGCCCGCAAATACCCCCGGATTTTTTTCCAATTCCCAGCGCTATCCAGCGGCCCAACCGGGCGGCGCTGGCCCACTCTCACCGCCCCAAGTTCCCTCACAGGTCTACCGGGATCCCTTCAGACCTCTGCGGAATGCGACACCCTTCCCTCGTGAGAATGCAATCTCTTCGTCGGAACCACGTGTGGGTCGTCCGTCAGGAAGTCCGATCTTGCCGAACCCTCGCGACGTAAACCCTGGTTCTAATCTGAGCCAGGGAGGGGGAGTTCCGCCCATGCCCGTGCCGGAAAATGGTGGTTTTCCCCGACGCAATGGGGGGGGATTGCCTCCTCTAGGAGGTGTACAGGGAAACCCTGATCCCATTCCTGCGGGGCCGCCACCTTCTAATCCTAATCCCAGTATCCCTGCATCTAATCCGAGGAGCACGGGTGAACCGCCCACGGAAAACTCGGGCTATATCCGTGTCCGTGAGCACACTGCACCCTCTGGTGGCGTAGAGAAAACGTCCACGCGGGACGGCGACACAGCAACACGTGGCAGTGATCCTCTGCTACGGGCACAGACCTTGCAAGCGTCGGGGAAGTACCGGGAGGCGCTCACGTCGTTCCGGGAGGCACTCTCCGCAGGAGCGGCTGTGGGCGAAGTGCAGCAGGGTATCGCTCTGTGCCACCAGCGACTTGGGGAGAAAGCACCTGCGCGTGCTGCGTACCAGCAGGCAATTTCTGCCTTCGAAGCACAGGTACACGCCGGGCGGAGTGTGGATCAGGCAAGCCGTGGGGTCGCAGCATGCCGTGCCGCTCTGGATGTATTAGGAAATTTATGAAACGACGTTTGTTTTTACTGGGGAGCTTAGGGTTTGCGGCTCTTCCTGTTACTGCTGTGCAGCCGCGCCCGCTGGTCTTGATCTTTCCGACGTCTTTAGGGCGGCTTGCAGTGGTAACCCAGGAAAAAGCTGGCCCTGATGGACTTCTGGATGGGGATCGGATCAACCTGGCTGCCCTAGCCGTGCGAAATCAGCTTGATGAAGAAAAGGTTGTTGTGACTCTACTCTACGACAGTAACGATACCTACTTTAAAAAAGCACTGGAGAGCGCAAAAATAAAGCTGGCACCTGGCACCGAACCGGATGAAACGCTTCGGCTTAAGATTGGGGCGCAGGTTGGGGCGCACTACATACTGACGGTCTTCTCGCGGCTCTCCGTGGATCAACCACAGACGGCTAAACCTGTGAAGGTTCCCGAGCTTACCGGAAAAGAAAAGAAAATTGCCGAGACGCAGGGACAAAAGCCGCTGGAACAGGTCAATCTGACAACACCAGGGATGCCCACGGCACCAACACTGGAGCTGGAGGCGATTGAGATCAAGCCAGGAGCAAAGGCGGGGCGCCGCTGGCAAGATAAGATTGCAATGGCGGCGGCCAACGAGGGCGGTCGTCGGCCTGCGGGGAGTATTCCCAACGGAATGCAGAGCGCTGCGCGTACCTTGGTCTATCGGTTTCTCGGAGGGCCGCTACGTGAGTTTAGCCGTAACGCTGTGGATCCTTCTCTCCTTCCACCTCCCAGTGTCCCAAAGCCTCCTGTGGTTGAAGTGCCCACTACCGATTTTGATGCAGAGTCAACACGTCTCCAGAGGGAGGGGATGGATCTTCTGAGTCATGATAAGGTGCCCGCCGCGATTGTGCTTCTGAGGCAGGCAGTGAACTACCAGCCACGCTCTGCGACGCCCCGTCTCCTCCTGGCTCGCGCTTATCTCCAGGCGCGGCGGCCAGGGGAGGCAGCCAACGAGGTACGCCGTGCTCTGAAACTTGCCGAGGCACCCACGCCCGAGCAACGTGCGGAGCTCACCCGGCTTTTGGCACACTCACTGGTGGAAGATGGGGATATTGAGGGAGCGACACTGCTTTTCAATCAGCTCCTAGCAGAGAATCCCGCTAACACGGAAGCGCGCTTGGGATTGACGGAGCTACTGTTAAGCCGAGGGCAGAATGAAGCCGCTGAGATCCAGTACCGGCTGATTCGGGAGCGAGACCCCGATAGTGTGGAAGCAGGGCAGGGGTTGGCACGCCTACTTCTGGCGCGAGGAGCACTGGAGGATGCGATCAAGGAAGCCCGCAGTAGTAACCCGCCCATACGCCATCTCATGGCAACTCTGATCTTTGTGGAGACTGCTACTGGGCTAGCCGGACGCATGGTGCAGAACCGAACCGCCTGGGAAGAGAATAAGATCAGCCGAGAGGTTTTCTACAAGGCCGCGACCACCCAGGCAGGCCGCGCAAAGCTACTTGCCGAGCTGCTTACAGCCGCACCGCCTACCGAAACGGCTGCCGATATCGTCAAGATCGCGCACAACCGACGGGTTCTGGCTGCCAACCTGCTCTCACAGGCACTGGGAAGCCTGCAAGGTTTTTTAGAGACCGGAGAGCTAGCAGGTGGAGTGCGTGCCCGAACCCTCCTGAATGAGTTCTATACCGAGATGAAGGATTCTCAGAATCCCAAAGTCTGACGTAACCCAAAGTCAGACGTAACTAGAGGGGGGATTTTCTTGTCTTTGGTGATGTGCACTTTTTAGAATCTCTTCGTGTGGCAATAACGGCGCTGGTCGCCAATAAGCTTCGTTCCCTGCTGACAATGCTTGGTGTGATTATTGGGGTTGGTGCGGTGATCATTATGATCTCCATAATCCAGGGAGCGCGCCAGAAAGTTGTCAAAGACTTCAATGAAAATGGCACCAATGTGGTGTTCGCTTTCTATGCCCCCAAGCGAGAGAAGCGTAATCTAGGTAAGTTTGAGGGGCTGACCATGGATGATGTGGCGGCGATCGAACGTCGCGCTACACTCATTGAGACCATTGTCCCAAGGCTGGATGGCCCGGCTAAAGTAGTTCGAGGCAAGAAAGACTTCAATGCCAAGGCCGTCGGTGCTACGGGTGATTATCTTTCGGTGAATCCGATAAAAATGGAACAAGGGCGCTTCTTCCTCGGAAACAGCCTCAGTCTTAAAGGGGCGCTCGATGCCGTTGCGGCCCAGCAAGCTAATGAACTCCAGGTCGCGCAGGGGCGTCTGCTGGGAATTGATGATCAGCAGACCTGGGCTAAAGTCTGTGTGATCGGGGATAAAGTAAAAAAGACTCTCTTCGAAAACGACGAGGAGGTGCTTGGACAGGTAATCACTGTGAGCATTGGGCAGGCGCGCTTGCCACTCACGATTGTTGGGGTGCTGGAGTACAAGGGCAACAATAACTTTGGCGATGGCTCCCCTGATGAACAGATCCTGATTCCCTTTAGTACCATGCAGAAGCGCTTCAGTGGCAGTCGCATCGTTGCCATGCTCTCCGCACGCTCCAAGGGGGATGGCACGGCGGAGGCTGCTGCGGATCAGATATTTGCTATTCTTAAGGCGCGGCATCCCGAGCAGGCACAAGACTTTATCATTGATACACAAGAGGGACTCCTCAAACGCCTAGATCAAGTGCTGATGGTTTTCCAGATTGTATTGGGCGGTGTCGGGTTTCTCTCGCTGCTGGTTGGGGGGATCGGGATCATGAATATCATGTTGGTCTCGGTCACGGAGCGCACTAAGGAGATCGGGATTCGCAAGGCGGTTGGGGCCAAGCGCGCCGACATTCTCCTGCAGTTCGTCACGGAGAGCATGACGGTATCAGGGTTTGGAGGACTGCTCGGAGTCGCATTTGGCTACGGGATCTCCGCGCTGATTGGTTTGGCCATGAAAGACCAGCTTCCCACGTTTGTCCCGCTCTGGGCTGCTGGTCTTGGCTTTGGGTTCGCCGTGACGGTTGGGATGTTCTTTGGCATCTACCCTGCCGTGCGCGCCTCTAAACTTGATCCTATCAATGCACTGCGCTATGAGTAGAGCGCGTTAATTCTAGGAGGAAACGCGCCTTACGTTCATGAATAGGGTAACATCCTCTCAGGAGAAAAATACTCACCTATGCCCAAGCTAACTGTTGAAGGCCATGGCACGTTCGACGTGCCCGAAGGCAAGAAGCTCGTTCTGTGTATCGAAGATGCCGGGATCCCCATCCTGCACCGCTGTGGCGGTGTCCCCGCCTGCACCACTTGTCGTGTTCAAGTGCGAGAAGGCGATGTGCCGCCCATGTCCGACGAGGAAGAGTCCGCTCTGGAAGACCCGGAGCTGATCGCCACGCACCGGCTGTCTTGCCAGATTCGTGTCCAGAGTGATCTGAAAGTCGCTGTCTGGGGGACTGTCGGCAACGAAGCGCGCGGCGCGTTCTTCACCGACGGGAAAGTCTTCGATAGTGCTGGAGAGCGCCCTGCTGACTGATTTGTAATCGCCACGATTGGAGTCGCCCCTGTTCCTGGGGGCGATTTTTTTGTGTATACTAACCGGGTATGCAAGGTGAACCCGAACCGATCTCGCGCATGGAGGCGCTCCGTGGCCTGCGCATCTCGACGCAGGAAGCGCTGTGGGCGACGGTTTTTGTGGTCTTCACGGGCGGTGCGTTCCAGATTGGGTTTGCACGGCATCTTGGGGCAAGTGACTTTGTTCTCGGGCTACTTGCGGGGCTACCTGCCGCGGTGGGGCTTTTGCAGATTCCCGCCTCGCTCTATATCGAGCGGCGCGGTGAACGTCGGCGTTTTGTGGCATTCTCGGCGGGAGCTGGTCGCTTGTTGTTGGCTACGCTCGCACTGGTGGCGCTCCTACCTATCCCCAACGCACTCAAGCTGGTCGCGTTTCTGATTCTGCTGATTCTCTCCTCTGCGCTTCTGACGATCACGGTTCCGGCGTGGACGAGCTGGATGAGCGATTTAGTGCCAGGAGACGCCCGGGGGCGCTACTTTGCTGGGCGCAACCGTCTTGCTAGTATTGTCGCAATGCTGGCTCCCCTACCCGCTGCTTGGCTACTCGATAGACTCAAGCCCGAGATAGGTTTTCCGTTGCTCTTTGGTCTGGCTGCCATTCCTGCTGGGGTCTGTTTTTATCTGATTCTCCGTCAGCCTGAGCCTCCGATGGTGCGGGAGGTCGAAAAGACAAATCCTCTGAAGTCTCTCAAGGCTCCGTTTGCCAATCCTAGCTTCCGACGATTTCTGGCGTTTGCAGGAACGGTTGTGGTGGGCCAGTCGCTGGCGGGGCAGTTTTTCATGGCCTGGCAGGTGGATAAAGCCGGGCTGGAGCTGCCGTATGTGGTGGTGCAGCTTATTGGAGCCGTTGCCTCGGCGGCGAGCCTAGCAACTATGCCACTCTGGGGATATCTAGCCGATAAGTACGGCGGTCGGCCTGTGCTGATGATCGGGAGCTGGTTGGTGCTGATCAGCCCGATTCTCTGGTGCTTTACGTTTCCCGGCCAAAACTGGCTCAACTACCCGCTCATGGTCACGATGAATATCGTCTCCGGGGCGGGCTGGGCGGCGGTGGGCCTGACACAGTTTAATTTACTGCTCTCGATGACACCCGATGACAAGCGCGGCACCTATGTTGCGGTTTTCTCGGCGTTCACGGGGATCATTGGCGGTGTCTCTCCTATCGTGGGGGGGGCGCTCATGACCGTTTTTGCCGATCTTCGCCTGCCTTTTGGACTGAATAACTACAAGGTAATGTTTCTGATTACCGATGTGGTTCGCGTCGCTGCGCTCATCTTACTGCACCAGCTTAAAGTGGAAGACAGCCAGACGACGCGCTTTGTGCTGGGGCAGCTCGTTGGCACGGGGACGATGGGGGGATTTCGGCGGGCACAGAAGCTCGCTAAGACCACCGATGCCGAGGCACGTGAGGAGACGGTGCGAGAGCTCGGAGAGCGCAAGTCGTCGCTGGCCGTGGAGGAGCTAATCGAGGCACTGGATGATGTTGCCCACGCGGTGCGCGCAACAGCGGCGCGGGCACTCGGAGAGATCGGGGACACACGGGCCGTGCCCAGCCTCACGGCCAAGCTTTTCGATCCGGCTGCGGCGGTAGGCGAAGAGGCAGCACACTCACTAGGGTTTCTAGGAGACTGGTCGGCCACCTCCGCACTCGAAGCTGCTGCGCGAGGGCCGAACGCCACCGTGCGCGTGGCTGCGCTACGGGCCCTGGGCCGTCTCGCCGACCCGTCGTCCGCTCCGACTCTCATTGCGGCGCTGAACCCGTCGCGCCCAACGCGCTGCGAGGCGGCTTGTACGGCACTGGCCGCAATCGGAGAGAACCTGCGCCCGAAAGATGTTGCCGAGGCGCAGCAGCGCTTGCTGGCACTGCTCGTGCCCGATGTGGACCAGGGAATGCGCCTGGCTGCTGCGCGCGCTCTCGAAAAACTCGCCTCCGCACTGCCCAACGCCCTGGAGACGGTCTCTCAGAAACTCACCGAGGAAACCGACCCCGCTGTCCTTGCGCGGCTGGCGGTAGCACTCTCACGGCTCGTGATTGCCCATGCGTCGGAGCCAAGCACCCACTTTCCCTTTTTACTGTCCGTTGCGCGGCGGCTGGAGGGAAGCGGGCTGGCCTACTTACAGGCTCTCTATGCCGCCGCCGATACGGTCTTGCCGCCGGGGACGCTCTACCCCCTGCTCTCCCTCAAAGGAATGGCTCGCGACGAAGCGCTCCATAAGCTGATCACTGACAAATCGCTGCTTGAAACCTACAGCCTCGGACACTACACGGAGCTAACAAAACGCCTCCCCTACTTGGCTCGTCTGGGAAATCCTTCAGACGATTCCACGGCAGAGGAGGCGCTTTTAGCACTGCTGCTACTGTCTATTTAAGCGCTGCTTCGAGGGCCGCGACGATCTTCGGATCATCGGGTTTCATTGCGGCGGGGAAACGAGCGATGACCTCACCGTTCTTGCCAATGAGAAACTTACCAAAGTTCCACTCGATATCGCCGCCGTTGGGCTTTGGCAAGCCTGTGAGGTACTTGTAGAGCGGGTGCTGGTCGCTACCCTTGACACTGATCTTATGGAACATGTCAAAGCTGACTTTGTAGTTGAGGGTGCAGAACTGCTTGATCTCCGCTTCCGTGCCGGGCTCCTGTGCACCAAAGTTGTTGGCCGGGAATCCCAGAACCCGAAGCCCTTTGGTCTTGTACTTTTTATTGAGTGCCTCAAGCTGCTCGTACTGCGGGGTCAGGCCGCACTTACTGGCAACATTGACCACCAACACGACTTTGCCTTTGTAGCCTTTTAGCGGGATGTCTTTGCCATCGATGTTTTTCATCGTGAAATCGTAGATAGATGCCATGGTTAACTCAAATCCTTCAGAAAAACATACCACACTTGCGCTACAATAGTTCCATGTTCTATGCAGAGACCTTCGAGACCCGCTTTGGCACCATGACCGTGGCTGTGGATAGTGATGGGGCAGTGGTGTCCCTAGAATTTAGCGATCAAGTGCCTCAAGGGAGTGAACACGATCCTCTGAAGACCCGGCAGGCTAAACGGCAGATTCAAGAGTACTGCGATGGTGAGCGCACGGAGTTTGATCTGGCTCGGGCACCCGGTGGCACAGAATTTCAGAATCAGGTCTGGAACGAAGTGGCACGGATTCCCTACGGTCAGACCCGTACCTATGGCCAGATCGCTGCTGCGGTGGGCAATAAAGACGCCGCACGCGCGGTAGGGGCTGCCAGCGGAGCCAACCCCATTCCTCTGATCGTCCCCTGCCATCGGGTGATCGCCGCCGACGGGGGACTGGGCGGCTTCGCCTACGGCACGGGCATCAAGTCCCGGCTGCTCGCCTTTGAGAGCGAGCAACCAAGCCTCTTTTAAAGCTCCCCTCGTTCTCTTGCCACATCATGAGGCGTGCCAGCTACGCGGCTTGTCGATAGCCGCTTTGGGCTAGTAAAGAGCTTAATACGTTTCGAACAGGTTCTGAATGTAATATTTCTCTGATCACTTCCCTTAATTCATTAGGGGACGATATGATTTTGTCTGAGATTTTAATTTCATCTATTTCAGATTGAATCCGGACTGGATATATTTCCGTTATTTTGTGAGTTATTAATAATATCCTATACTTGTATCCACTAATGATTGGTGACCTTACAAAAAGAGAGTGGCGGATATAATCATTGTTTTCTAACAATCTTTCGTCATTTCGTATTAGGAAAGGCTGTATATCTTTCGGTGACCAGATTGATTCTAGCCCTTTTTTATTTTCAAAGGTGTTGTAATATGTTTTTTCGACTAATACTTGTCCCTCAATAATATTGTGTGTTTCATCTCCTATGGCTGATGCTTGTTCTTGGAGTATCTGAATAGGGGGCACTTCACCTGGTAGCTTTATCTCCGTTAAAGAAGGCCAGAGGCTTTCAATATTTTTACTCATAGCTTAAGTCCAAATCGAGACGAAAAATTAGGGGCAGGTGGTCTGATATTTGTTTGTTAGGAATGCCCGTCTTCGTTAAGAATTCTACCACACCATCGTCCGTAGGGCGTGTCAGAAAGTCATCTTGCCAGGCGCTTAAAAGGCTGGGGCGCAAGAGGACTTGATCGAACGTGTGCCAGAAAAAGCGACTGGTTGCTCCACCTCCTGAGTAGTAGTAGCTCCCTGGTGGGCCCGGTGTGGAATCACTTTGGGGATGCCACAC
>JANNDD010000987.1:0-2647 GCA_031387365.1 Armatimonas sp.
GGAAGTGGGCCGCCACATCCTCCAGGAACCCACACGGGAACCTACGCAGGCTCCGGCGGATCTTCCGGGCAATGCGTGAGGCGACCTTGTCGGACTCCGTCCACGGGAACTCCATCAAGAAGATCGACGATTTAGTCCAGGTCATCGTCGCCGTCCTCGTCGTCCTCCATATCCAGCCCACCGGCAATCGGCATGTCAGCGATATAGAGCGTGTTGCGCTCCCGCAGAATACTCTGCTGGCGCTCCTCAGCGGCGATCTCCTCACGGGTGAAGCGCGAGCCAATGGTTCCCTGCGAGTTGAGCTTGCGCAAGCTCTCCGCCATGTTCGTCGCAGCAGCCACGGCAGCTTCCCGGATCACCTCGCGGGTCGGGCCGTCAAAGTCGCTGTAGCCCTCCACACGCCCCAGCAGGGTATCCAAGTCTGGCTCGTACTGGATCTCAGGCAGCGGCACCGGAACATCGTAGCCCGCCGCGTTCAGCACCACCTCAGGAGCCACCTCAAATACTGCCGCGATCTTCTCCAGGATCTCCCGGCTAGGCACCAGGTACTTCCCATCGGGCTTGATACTCCCGTTTTCAAACAACGTCAAGTAGCTGGCCGAGACCCCAGAGAGCTTCGCCAGCTCCACTTTGGTCAGGTCACGCTTGGCCCGCTCGATGCGCAGGAAGCGCGCAAACGCCTTACCACGAGCAACCTCAGCGGGGGAGGCAACAAGATTCAGAGAACGCATGCACTCATTATCCCCCATTTTTCGCATCCACACAATTTATATTGCAGATAATTCATAGACGTGTTACACTCCACCAAACAACAGTTTACCAAAGAACAAAACCAAGGACGAACATGAACCGAACACCACTCACCCTCCACCTTGAAGAGAAGCCACTCCCGCCCGAGGAGCTACAGCGGCGCTTCAATCGCGCCACCGTGCTCCTACGCACCGGCTACCGGCGCTGGCAGGCAGTCCAGCACACCACGCCACAACCCACCCACGAAAGGACAACTCGATGAGACCACCCAAACCACACAAGCCCCTCCGCTGCGCTCTCTATGTGCGCTGCTCCACCGACGACCAAGCCTACGGCGACTACACCACCATTGACTCTCAGCGTGAGATAAACCGTGAGCGCATCCTCCACCTCGGTGGGGAGCTGGTCGCCGAGTACAACGACGAAGGCCGCACCGGTACCAACCTCAAGCGCCCCGACTGGAAGCGACTCTTGGCCGATGCCCGAGAGCACAAGTTCGACCGGATCGTGGTCACCTACATGTCACGCCTCGCCCGTGGGGAGCTCTACCACGTAGCCGAGTATCTTCTCGGAGAGTGCAAGGTCAAGATCGAGCTCGTACGCGAGGACTTCACACCCGACCTAGCAGGACAGATGAGCAAGGGCATCAAGATTGTCTTTGATGGTGCCCTCCCCCGCCAGATCTCCGAGTGGACGAAAACCAAGCAAGGCCAGATGGTTATCCACGGCTACGCGATGGGCGGCGTTCGCCCCTTTGGCTACTCCACCGAGACTGTTCCTGGCATGACACCCAGCGTCCTGCCTGGTGGCAAGGTCAAGCCCGCCCCGAAGCGCTACATTCCCAACCCGGAAGAAGCGCCCATTGTACTTCGTGCCTTCGAGCGCTTTGTCGAGACGGATAACCTCGGCACAGTGCAGCGCTATCTCCGCGAAGTCGCTCCTACGCGCACCTGGACAATCGAGGCCGTGCGCCGCCTGCTCTCCAACCCCATCAGCCGTGGAGCCGTGCGCTGGGGCGTGCACACCAACCCGAACGCCCATGAAGCCATCGTGCCTGACACACTCTGGGAAGCAGCACAGGCACAGCTCGCCGCGCGCCAGGAGAAGCCCGCTCCCGTAGGCGGTGAAGGCAGGGAGCTGGGCTACGCGAAGCCCTCCAAGCTTGAAGATGACTTCTGCTACTTCCTGCGGGGCCGTGTCCTCTGTGAGCACTGTGGGAGCCGCATGACACCCGCAAGCCACCACGGAAGCAGCTCACGGGTTCGCTACTACGAGTGCATCCGCTCCGCCAAGACGGGCAAGCCCTGCCCAGTCAAGCGCGTGAACGCCGAGACACTACAAACCGCTGTACTCTCCGAGATAGCCCGCTGTGGTGAACATCCCACCCGCCTAGCGACCTTCATTCGCGAAGCCGCGAAGGCAATGCCCTCGACCGACGAAGCCCGCGAGGAGATAAAGCGACTGGAGCGCAACAAGCGAGAAGCGGAGAAAAAGATCAAGGCGAATCAGATGGCACTCGAAGTGGGCAGCACAAGCGGCACAGTTCTGACCACCCTAGTCAAGCGGCTCGGGGAGCTGGAAGCGCACATCGAGGAGATAGAGGGTAAGCGTAAAGACATGATGGGCCAGATCGCTTCGTTCCAGCACCGCCGCCCGGATGCCGAGGAAGTGGCCTCGCTCTGGCAGCATGTGATGGATATCTGGGAGTTTCTCTCGGGCGAGGAGCGCACCGAGTTGATCGGTTTGCTGGTCGAGGAAGTAACGATGGTAGAAAAGCAAAAGGCCGCTGTGAGACTAAATCTCACAAGCGGCCCTCTACAGGTTCGTAATTTCGAACCACATGGGTGCGAATCCGCTTCCAAATCCCACATCGTACACCTCACGCGGCTACGCGCCG
>JANNDD010000018.1:0-3408 GCA_031387365.1 Armatimonas sp.
CTCCGTCTCGCTGGATAAAGTGCGGACGATCAAGCTCCTCGACGAGCGCCGTGATGCCGAGCTCCGTGAGGCACTGACGGTGCTTGCCGGGGGCGCGGACGATGCCCGTAGAACTGTGCAGCTGCGCTTTGCGGGCAAGAAAAAGCGTAATGTTCAGGTGGGCTATATCACCGAAGCGCCGCTCTGGAAGATCAGCTACCGGCTGGTGCTGAGCGATACCGAGGGACAGAAACCGTATATTCAGGGCTGGGCACTGGTCGAGAACACCACCGATGAGGACTGGGAAGGTGTCCAGCTCACGCTTGTCTCAGGCCGTCCGATCAGCTTTATCCAAGACCTCTACCGACCGCTCTATCTGCCACGCCCCACCGTCGGCCCGGATATCATCCCCGCAGCCGCGCCGCAGTTACATGAGACTGAAATGGAGTTCGAGAGTGGGGGGGCAGTCGCGATGATGGCCGCACCAGCTTCTCGGGCGCGCTTCGTCCGTGGGGAGGCCATGCGCCAGTCGGTGGTTTCTCAGGCCGAGGGGCGTAGTGCGGGCGAGCTGTTTCAGTACAATATTACGTCGCCCGTGGCACTACCTCGGCAGCAGGCGGCGATGATTCCTGTTGTTTCCGGCGATATCGGCGGAGAGAAAATCTCGCTCTACAACGCCGACACGGACCCGAAGTACCCGATGAACGCGATTAAGTTAGTCAACGACACGGGGCTGCACCTAAAAGCGGGGCCGATCACGGTCTTTGACGGTGGCACCTACGCAGGCGATGCCCGCCTTGGGGAAGTGCCGCCCAGCGATACGCGGCTGATCACCTACGCCGTGGACTTGAGTATCGAAGGGGTTCGCACCGACGAGCTACGCAATGGCACTGAGCTCAGCCTGACCATCAAGCGCGGCGTGCTCACCATCACGTCCAAGAACCGCCGAGAGACACTCTACAAGTTCACATCCAAGGCCGCCGCGCCGCGCACGGTTCTGGTCGAGCACCCGCTCTGGGAGGGCTGGACATTAGTGGCACCTGCAGAGCCAACCGAGACCACGCGAGATCGCTACCGGTTCGCCGTCACGGTTGCACCCGGGTCAAGCGCGAGCCTGGCCGTCGCCCAGGAGCAGGCACTCGGAACCACGGTGGTGCTACTCGAAGCGGACACGGCCCAGCTCACGCACTATGCCAGTAGCGGGGAGCTTCCCTCACGCCTCAAAGAGGCGCTTGCGGTGACAATTGCACGCCGCCGTAAGATCCATGAGCTAGAGACCAATGCCGACCTACTGGACAGAGAGCGCACCCAGATCCACGAGGAGCAGGGGCGTATCCGGGGCAACTTAGCGGCGCTCGATAAAGAGTCGCCGCTCTACCGCCGCTACTTAGACGAGCTCAACGGCCAGGAGAATCGCTTGTTGGAGCTGCGCGAGGAGGGCAATCGTCTGCGCAAAAACGCCCGCGATGCCCAAGCCGAATTGAAGGCTTTCCTGGATACGCTGGATCTATAAAGAGTCACTCCCATGAATCTCGCCCCCGTTCATCGGGGCGAAAACAAATCGGGGCGGGAGAAAGAAATGATGCTAACCACAATGATACTTCCCTTAGTCGTGTTGGCGCAGGGGCCAGTGAAGGCGCAAGAGAGCGCACTGCCCGTGCGCGCCGTGACGCTGTTTTCGTCGGGGGTGGCCTACACCCAGCGCGAGGGCGAGGTGAGCGGCAACGCCACGGTGCCGCTCACGTTTCGAACAGCACAGATCAACGACATCTTGAAATCTCTGGTGTTAATTGACGAGAAAGGCAAGGTTCAGCCTGCCATCTACGCCGCAAAAGACCCGGTCAACCGCACTCTCCAGAGCTTTGCCGTGGATGTCACGCAGTCACTAGATCGCAATGCCCTCCTCAGCCGCCTACGTGGGCAAGTCGTCGCGGTCGCGACACCAGGAGTGGCTGCAATCACGGGCAAAATAGTGAGTGTCGAGGCTAAAACGGTCCTTAGCTCCGATGGGAAACCAACAAGTGTTGAGTTTTTGAATCTGTTGGCAAGCGATGGGCTTAGGACTATTCGTCTTGATCAAGTGAACCAGATTATTTTTGACGACTCTAAAATAAACAAAGAGTTTGGCGAAGCGCTGACACTCATGGCGACGGGTGCTGATGACAAGCGCCGCAGTGTCACCCTGCGCTTCGATGGGCCGGGAACGCGGCGGGTGCAGGTGGGCTACATCACTGAGTCGCCGCTCTGGAAGATGAGCTACCGCTTGCTACTCTCCGGCGCAAAAGAAGGCAGCACGCAGCCGTATCTCCAGGGCTGGGCGCTGGTGGAGAATACGACCGATGAGGACTGGACAGGAGTTGCTCTGACGCTTGTCTCAGGCCGTCCGATTAGCTTTATTCAGGACCTCTACCAGCCGCAGTACCTGACCCGCCCCACCGTCAATGCCGACCATACGGTCTCGCCTGCTCCCCAAGTTTCTGAGGCGGCACTGGAGGATCGTAGCAACTTTGCCGCGAAGGCGGCCATTACCAATGCGATGGCACGTGGGCAAGCGGGAGTGATGGGCGGGGGATTTGGCGGACGACCTGCTGCTCCCGCAGCGCCAAGTCCGCTCCGTGTCGAGGGAATATCGGAGTCAGTAGCGGCGCAGGCGGCGGGGGAGAAGCAGGGGGAGCTGTTTACCTATAAAATCAACTCGCCCGTGGCGCTTCCTCGGCAGCAGGCGGCTATGATTCCGGTCGTGGCGCAGGAGATTAGTGGCGAGAAAGTCTCGCTCTACAACCCGGCCACCGACACGCGCTTTCCGCTTCATGGCGTTCGGCTCAAGAACAACACGGGGTTGCATCTTAAGGGCGGCCCCGTGACACTCTTTGATGGGGGAACCTACGCGGGCGATGCGCGGATGCAGGACATCCCGCCCGGCGACACGCGTATTCTGACCTACGCCGTGGACTTAGGTTTGCAGGGCGAGCAGAAAGACAACGGCGGCACTGCCGTCGAAACGAGCTTGACGATCAAGCGAGGCGTTCTGACCAGCACCCGCAAAGAGACCACGGAGGTCGTCTATACCTTCCGCAATAAGTCCGACAAGCCGCGCCAGGTTCTGGTGGAGCATCCCTACAACGCCGAGTTCAAGCTGATCGCTCCGGCCAAGTTCGACGAGCGCACGCCCAGTCTCTATCGCTTTACGGTGGCCGTCGCTGCGGGAAAAACCGAGACGCTGACGGTGAAGACTGAGCGACCGCTCTCGGAGACCTACGCACTTTTGGACGCCGACATAAACTTTATCGAAGTGACCACGCAACGCAAAGAAGGGGTTCCTCTCAAGCTGAAGATGGCTCTGGAAGAAGTGCTCACCCGGCGGCACAAGCTGCAAGACCTCCAGAGCGAGATCACCCAGCACGAGACGGAAGTGAAGCAGATTGAGCA
>JANNDD010000033.1:0-11843 GCA_031387365.1 Armatimonas sp.
GAGACGCTCGGAGGGTAGGCTCAGGGAAATCTATCCTGGAAAGCGAGCCCCTCCATGTTACCCTTTCTTTTGTTCTGCCCCACAGCGCAAAGCACACCCGTTGCACTTGACACCCAGCGCGAGGCGCTGGACTGGCACCAGCGTGGGCTTCGGGCGGTTGCCCAAGGAGCCTTTTTGGAGGCGGAGCGGGCATTTTCCGAAGTCATCCGCCTCGCGCCTGCATCGCAGCCCGAAACGCCTGCTCAGGAGCTAGCTCCTGAGCTTCAGAACCAGCGTGCCCTCTTTGTGCCGCAGCTCAGCCTTGCGGCTGCCTATAACAACCGGGGTGCTGTCCGTCTCTTGACGGGACGGCTGGCCGAAGCGCAGGCGGATCTTGACCAAGCGGCAGCGCTACAGCCCGAGTGGGCACCTCCCTGGACCAACGGAGCTTTACTCTGGCTGGAGCGAAACAATGCTCAAAAAGCAGGCAACACAGCGCTGATTGCACGCACTTATGGGGGGGAGACTCCCCAAACTCTGTGCACTCTCGCCGAGGCCGCGGTTCGGCGGCGACACTGGGACTCCGCTAGGGCGGCGCTCGCACGCTCGGCGGAGCTAGCTCCCAGCTATCCCTACGCTCTGCAGATACGCGCCCTAATGGAAGAGGCTCAGGGGCGAGGACGTGATGCGGAGCGCCTGCGGATGCAGGCACTGGCACTGCTCCCCCAAACCGCCACTTCAGGGCACCAGGTTGCCTGGAAACAGGAAAAGCAGCTCTCCCTTGGCCTCAACGAGCGTCTGGACGCGAGAATGGGCACTCAGCAAGCACGTGGTTCCGTCTTCTCCAGCACCGACCTGCGCTTCCATCACCAGGCTGTCGAGGGCCGTGACAATGCTCGGCAGAATGCGCTTCGCTTGCAGGCGCTCTCTGGCCGGGTGCGCGCGACGGGTGCCGAGGGGCTCTTTGTCCGACTGGTGGGGGAGTCCGGGCAGTATCCGGGACAGCAGGGCGATTTGGGACAGAGCCGTACGCAACGCTGGGGAACTCTGGGGCTGCTCCGTCGCCAATCCACCGCAGATAGTGTCTGGATGGGAGCGCTGACCGTGCGTGGGCACAAGCTCCCCAGCCTCACAGATCGTCAGCTTGGAGCGGAGCTCCGCTGGGATGGCCGTCCAGCACCACAGCTAAAAGTGACGGGCGGTCTTGCCTTTATGCAAAATGAACGGACGGGCTTTCAACCACGTACGGACAGTGGCTTCCCCGCGCCGTCTGAACCCAACGATCAGCTCCTGGCTCCCGGCACTACACGGCTATTGAGTGCCTACCTGCTTGTCTCCCGGCAGAAACAGCCGGATCGGCTCTGGCGAGCAGGGCCCGTGCTCGGTTGGCAGCAAAGTTCCTTGGCAAACCTCCCGACCCGCGCGGCCTACGGGGGGCTCCTACCCGATAGCAAGCGCAGCAGCCTTGCAGTGTTGCCCTACGCGGAGTGGCTCCAGCCGCTTCGCCCCCACCAGCATCTGCACGCGCTTCTCCGACCTCGGCTCGCACCTGCGGCGGGGGAGCTTCTGCCGCCCAACTTGTTGCCCGATCCCCTCTTCGCCCTTCCCGGCGCCAGCCGTGACCCATCCACAAGCGACCGTTTGGTAGACTTCTTCCTTCAAGGGCCAGACAGTCGGCGCTGGGACACGGAGGTATCGGTTCGTGATACCCGCGCTCCGCTCTCCTGGGATGCCACTCTCTTTCGCAAGGAGGTTCGCAATGGTTTTATCCTGACGGGCGACCCGCGCCTCTCGGGCTCGCTGCCGCTGAAGGCGATCACATCGGCAAGTACCACGGGTTTGCGCCTCACAGGCCGAAAGACGAATGACGCCGTTGGCTGGGAAGGCTCACTGTGCTACCAGAACAGCGGTGCCCTGGGTCTGCCATCTCTAGAGATGTCGTTGCGTGCGGATCTTCCACCGACAGCGGCACTCGGCACGCCCTACGCGCAGTTGCACTACTGGCAGAGTGCAAGCTCGACCTATGTTCCCGGTGGTTTTTCGGAGGGCAGCACATCGGCGCTGACACTCGTGGAGCTGGGAAGCCAGCGCCGTATTGGGCCACAGCGCGAGAGTTTTGTTCGGTTCCAGGTGCCCCTGGGAGGTGCCCGCGCTTTCTTTCCGGGTTACCCGATTGCAGCACAACTGCTGGCGGGAGTCCGCCAGCAGTTTTAGGTCCCTAGAGAAACGCAATCAGAGAAACGCGATTCGCGTCACTCGAATACGTAGCTCGGAGTTATTGTCACCGCTGGATCGTCGGTGTTGGTTGGGGTAGACACGCTCCGTTTTGGTTTCGACCAGACGCTTGAGCTCCGCAGGGGTGATAGAAATATTGTACTCCCCCACATCCTCGTTTCCCGAGATGGAGTCGTAGTCCCAGAGATGCCCGGTGATAGTGACGGGCGAGCCCGAAGGTGTTAGCGTCCCTGGTGCATACATCACTTGCACTTCGGGTGGCCCGGCGAGCCGGGGATGGGCTGGCAGGAACTGAGAGCCGTCTAGGCGGAGCTCAGCGCTCAGGCGTTGGCCTTGGAGCGGACTACTTTCAGGGCGTTCCCATAAAATAGTGTCGTTGAGGCGCATCGCCCCATAGACCTCCAGATCGCTATCCGTGCCATCGTCGGTGTCTGTCAGAACTACACGTGCAGTGATTCGGTAGTGCTCGCCCAGCGGGTTAGGAGCGTACTCCGTGTAGGTGTAGTTCGTCGTTCGCTGCATCGAAGCTCGGCTACGATCTTTGACACTATGCACTTCGTAGGAAATCGGGCGCATCTGGATCGCAGTAGGGCGCTGGCTGAGCAGGCTGCGTACTGCCTGATCAAAGTCATTGTAGGAGCGCGCTGCCTGGGACGCGCCATCACTAGAGCCGCCAACAACCGCCCACGAGAAACGCGTCTGCCGATCCTGGCGAAGCTGCGTGGAACGCTGCTTGACATCAACACTCGCCAAAAAAGAGCCATGGGCATCGAAGCGGTTCTTGATCTCCTCTTCCGTTAACGTGCGGCGCATGTTGAAGGCGATCATCATGCCGTAGGTGACGCTGCTAATGTAGCAAGGCAGATTATCCACGCCGATGTAGCCATCGGCCACGAGCCGCCGGGAATCATTGACGGTGAACATATTGCTGAAGAACGCCGCGCTACCCGCTATCTTACCGATGTCCGCCGCCAGCGTGTAGCCCTTGACAATTAAGACACCATTGATGGACTCCTCATTGGCACTCGCCCGATTGTTGAAAACCTCTTTGACACGGTTGCCCAGAAACTCGAAATCTACCCCCAGCTCTAGAGCACTCTGCTCCGCGCTACTGGCATAGGTGTAGCTAAAGGTTTGTTCCGCGCTAATCTGATTGGGCTGAAGAAGGCGGAGGAGCTCACCCACCGCGCTGGTGACCCCCGTAGCCGTGGGATTGACTATGGTGCGTGAGGCACCCTGTATCTGCGGCGAGGCAATATAGACATCCATGGGGGCACGCTGCGTGCCGGCAACAGGGATTACATTGATCGAGCCTAGCCCGGCGCGCATCCCTTTTTCCTGGATCAGATTCCCCAGCCAGAAATCGGAGATAGGGGCAAAGCTGATGATCGCCTCAGGGGTCTCCGTGAGCGAGTAGTTTTGCATCGTGACGTTGTAAGTGCGCTTACTGACCTGAGTTGTACTACGTGACTTCGATCCGAGCTCCGTCTTGGCATCGGGGCGGACGGGCTTGTTGTAGCCTGCCAGAGTCCAGTTTGGTAGGCGATTGAGTAGGTCGTTGGCGGAAGAAGCGAGCCAGAGATTCTTGTTGGCTGGGGAGAGGTTGGCGGGGGGAGCGTTAAGATCAATGAACTTTTTTCCGTCCAGTTGTTCTCCCAGCTTGATCTGGGCTAAGACACAAGGAACAAGCAATGCACCTAGTCCTATAGTGAGCGCCATCCGTAAAAATGGTTTCTGTTTCATGAGGAGCCTCCATTCCGATTTGGAATGAGGCATTGTGCGGCGGAGGTGTCTCAAGGGTGTCTTAGAGGAGCAGAGACACCTGGGGAAAAGTGCACACTGCGGCCCGTACCCGTGCCGACGTCCAGCGCCTGGGAGAGTGCTTGGGGCCATTCGAGGGGGATTATCGTCTGTGCGATGAGGCGGTACTCTTGCCGGCGACGGTTTTCAATCCGGGGCACGGGGGCACCAAGGCTCTCTCTTTGCTGCGACGCGGCAGCTAGCCAAGACCCCGTGTATTCTGGGAGGGCCTCCGCAAGCGCTTCGAATGCCTCTAGCTGTCCCAGGAGGAGCCCACTTTCAGAGAAGAGGCGCAGTGCCTGGTGAAGTGTCTGGTGTGCTCCTGTGTCTCCATTGAGCAGTGCTATTCGCCCCGCGAGCAAGAGATAGTCCGCATCATCGGCGACCGTGTGGGGCGGCTCGGCTCGCTTCAAGAATGCTTGTGCCTTTTGCCCCTCTTCTTGGTAGAGTGCAATCTCCGCACGAATCATCTCCGTGAGGGCAACCCCACGAGAAACACCGATGCGCTGATAGATCTGCTCCGCTTGATCACAGTCCACCTCGGCGCTGCGAATGTCGTCGTCCATGAGCGCCGCAAGAGCCCGGTAACGGAGGGTTTGGGCGAGTCGTGTCGTGCTGCCGTAGCTCTCGTGCAGCTGTGCGCTTTGGGTGAGCAGTAGACGCGCTTCTTGTGCCCGGCCTTGGCGGTACCGGATGGACCCCAAAACGGTCATGATGTTGGCCCGCCACCAGCCCGTGCGATCTCTTAAGGCATCCTCCGCGAGAGTAGCCGCTTGACGGATCTGTCCACGGTGCCGCGCGATCTGTGCCAGGCTCGTGAGTGCGGCTGCGATTCCGGTTGCATCGCCCTTTGCTTGCCAGAAATCCCGAGCCACTGTCGCGTTTTTCACGGCCCCGTCGTAATCGGCGCAGCGGATCAGAGTGGTTCCCAGGTTGTGCAGCGCCCAGCCCAGAAAGATATCCTCGGGGTAGGGACGTAGTAAAGAGACACTCTCCTCCAGCAAGGCACGCGCACGAGGCAGGTCGCCTAGCTCCTCCGCGAAGTACCCTAGGGTCTGGCGTAGCGCCCCTTTTAGGGGGTTGGGAAGCGTTGGCTTTGCCGCAAGACATGCCTCAAGCTGGCGCTGCCCTTCCGCCAGAAAATTGATCCCAAACCAGTAGGGGGCAACTTCAAGGATTAGGGTCGCCGCGCGCTCGGGATCGTGTCGGCGTAGCCAGTCCAAGGCGGACTGGAGGTTCTCATACGCCGCAAAACAGCGTGCCCTCCACTCGGGGGTGATGCGTGAGACGGCTGGCCCGGCAGCAACACCTAGGTCGAAGAAGTGCGCGGCATGGCGCTGTGCAAGCCCTTCCGCCTCTAGGGGGTCAAGCTGTTCTCGTGCAAAGGAGGAAAGTGTCTCTAGCATCCCGAAGCGCACCACGGGCGCATCTGGTGCGCTGACATAGTACAAAAGCGAGTGTGCTCGGAGCGCCTCAAGCTCCTCAAAGAGATCACTCTCTCCGAGAACTGACTGCGCGTCTTCTAGTGTCCAGCCACTGGAGAATACAACGAGCCGTGTGAAAATACGCTGGAGGGGCTCTGAGAGCAGCTCGTAGCTCGTCTGGATCGCGGCCCGGAGCGAGCGATGTCGCACTTCACGCTGCTGTCGGGAGTAAAAATCCAGGCGCTCTCCGATTCGGGCTAGGAGCTGTGCGGGGCTAAGAACAGTGATCCGTGCGGCGGCAATTTCTAGGGCCAGTGGGAGGCCATCCAGCCGCTGGCAGAGCGCGGCAACACTGGCGTGATTGGTATCTGTCAGAGAAAAGTCCGCCCGCGCCGCCTGCGCACGATTCTCAAAAAGCTCCACTGCTTCGTCTTGGCCCAAGGGGCGCAAGGGAAGCTCACGCTCCCCTTCGATACCTAGGCGACGGCGTGAGGTCACGAGGCAGCGCAGTCCCGGCGCACGCGTCAGAAGCGCTGTTGTGAGTGCGCCAACCGCGTCTATCTGTTGCTCCGCATTATCAAGAATGAGGAGAGCGGTAGGCGGCTCCCTCAGCACTCCTGCGATTGTTTCCAGAGGGTCGGTCTCCGTAGTGTCGGCTAGACCAAGGGTGCGACGCAACGCATCTGTGAGCGGCGTGGCTGGGCTGAGCTCACTGAGCGAGAGGAACCAGACTGTGTCTCTAGTGGGCGATGGTGCAGTGACTGTGGTGCGCTGTGCCAGCTCGATTGCGAGGCGGGTTTTCCCACTTCCACCGGGGCCGGTCAGTGTCATCAGACGTGTCCCGCTACCAGGCACTAGCCAGTCCTGGAGGCACATCAGCTCTGACGCCCGGCCAATGAAACGGGTCAGTTTCAAGGGAAGTGCAGGCTTGTCAGGGGCACCCCGTGGAGCCATAGTGGCGGCTGTAGGGTTCGGCGGCTCGGGCGGACGCGACGCTCGCTTCTCTCCCACGTGACTTTCAACCTGAGGCTGAAGGCGCTCAAGAGCGGCGAGCAAGTCTGGGTGGTGTGGCGCAAGGGCAACGGCGCGAATTGCCCGGTCGAGAGCAATCGTCCGCTCGGTTGCCTCCGCGATCCAATGACACGCGGCGAAGCCAAAGAGCTCCGCTAATCGGGTCTGCTGCTGCACGACCCAGTCGTCGTAGAGAGCGGGAAGCAGTGCGCCACGGTAGAGTCCGACGGCATCTCCCCAGCGCCCTGCGTGGACGGCTGCCTCGAATGCACTCACATCCGTGTGAATGGCTTCCTGGTGCAGTCGAACGGTCTGGTTGTCGGTCGCCAAGCCCTCCCCAAAGAGCTTGCGCAATGAGGAGAGCGCCATGCGTAGGCTATGACGTGCGGACTCAGGAGAGGCCTCCGGCCAGAATTGATCCGCGAGAACTTCCCGCGGGAAGGCACGCCCCGGCTGAAGCGCGAGATACGCCAGCAGTGCCTCCGTCTTCCGACTGGAAAGGCGCGTCACGCTACGGGCTCCCCGCACGACCCGTAGCTCCCCCAAAAGCTCGATCAACCAGCGCTCATTCATCCCTGTTTTTTCTCTTTGAGACTCTACCATAATTCCGAACCGATGCTTCTGTTATACTGATACGTGATGCAAGATCAGGCAATAGCCGTTGTGATAGGGGCAGGCACGATGGGGGGAGGGATCGCCGCCGACCTCGCCAACGCGGGCTGGACTGTGCACCTGCTGGATCAAACCGTCGCACTGGCGGAGGCGGGCAAGCGACGTGTGGAGCAGAGCAGCCCACCACTGCTCTATGTGCCGGAGCTTGCCGGGCGCATTGTGCCAGGCTGTGCCGAGGAGCTGAGTGTCTGCGCCGATGCGGACTGGGTGATTGAGGCAATCGCGGAAAAGCTCGTGCTCAAACAGGCTCTCCTCTCGCGGCTGGAAAGTGCCGTAGGCCCCGAGACTCTTATCACCAGCAACACCAGCGGCCTCTCGCTCACGGAGATGTCAAAGCACTGCGGGATGGCATTTCGGCTGCGCTTCTTTGGGACGCACTTCTTCAACCCGCCGCGTTATCTGAAGCTCGTCGAGGTGGTTCCTACCCCAGCAACCAGCAGCGATATGCTCCACGAATTTATCGCCGGGCTGGAGGCGCAGACTAATCACCGGGTCGTTGTCGCCAAGGACACGCCGGGCTTTATCTCCACCCGACTCTGGATCACTCACTTACTAGACACGATCCACACGGCGATTGAGCAGAACATCCCCGTCGAGGTGGTGGATGCACTCACCGGCCCCGCGCTGGGTCGCCCCCGGAGCGCGACTTTTCGGATGGCGGACTTGGTGGGTCTGGATATTATCGCCTCGATCGCGAAAAACCAGTACGAATCCCTCCCCGATGATCCACTCCGGGAACGCCTCCGCCTGCCGGAGCCGCTGGAGCGGCTGATTGCCGACGGGCGCACGGGGCAGAAAGCCGGAGCGGGTTTTTACAAGCGTGTGGGGCGTGAGATTCTGGCACTGGACTGGCAGACACTGACCTACCGCTCACGTCAGGAGGAAAACACCGCACTCGGAAAAGAGCTTGTCGGCACCATTCTCCCGCGTTTCTTTGGCTATGTCGAGGCCATCGCCGGTGAGATTTCAGACAGCGAAGAGGCTATTGATAATGCGATGTGCTGGGGCTTCGGGTGGCAAAAAGGCCCGTTTGCAATGTCTCGCCGTGCGCCTGACCCGCCTGCTACTCCCGCGCTCAGCGAGTACGAGGGGGCGCTTGTCTTTGAGCTCCGTGGCAAGCTGAATGTCTTTGACCCGCCGCTCTGCGCGGCAGTTTTAGAGGCAGTGAGTCAGGCGGAGGCACGTGGCTGTCCACTGATCTTTACCGGCCAGGGGAGCTGTTTCTCGGCGGGCTACAATCTGGCACGCCTAGTCGCCGCCATGGAACGCGGCGATCTTGAGGCAATTGAGGCGGACATGAAGCAGTGCCAGGAGACATTTCTGCGGGTGAAGCACGCCACTATCCCCACCGTGGCGGCGATCCATGGCTACACCCTTGGGGCGGGCTGTGAGCTCGCGCTACACTGTGGGCGGATTGTGGCCTCACCCGAGACGGCACTGGGCCTGCCCGAGTGCGCAGTAGGGGTGATTCCATGCGGCGGAGGTGTCAAAGAGGCTCTGTTTCGGTTTGGAAGCGCTCAGGCGGCCTTCGAAGCAATTGCCTTCAATCAGAACTCGACAAGCGCCCACGATGCGAAAAAGCGCGGCTGGTTACGGGAGAGCGATGTGATTGTTCGCAATGCCGACCAGCTTCTTGTGGAAGCACGGGGCGCTGCCAGGCTGCCTGTCCCTAAGCTCACTGGGTCACCGGCACACATTGGCGTGTTCGTACTGCCTGCCTCGCTCGCGGGGCACGACCGCGTGATTGCGCAACAACTTGCCTGGGTGCTCACGGGCGGCCCCACTGATGAAGCCGCGCTTCTGGAGCGGGAGCGAGCGGCATTTCGCGTGCTTGCCCTAGAGCCGCTCTCCATTGCCAGAATGCGCACCTTACTGGACACAGGAAAACCACTAAAAAACTGAATTTTCCCCATTTTGATAAAAGTTTAAGTATACTGAAGGCGATTCTCAAGGGAGGGAGTTACCATGCGCGAGAGTGGTCTCGGGGTTGTCATTGGCGCAAGCCCCCTAGGCGTTGGGATTGCGGCACAGCTTGCAAACGCGGGCTGGCATGTCCGCTTGCTTGACTCATCACTGGAGCTTGCAGCAAAGGCGCTGGCGCAGCTACGAATGGCACGCCCCCCCCTGCTTTTTCTTCCTGAGTATTTGGAGCGTATCGAGCCGGGCAACCTCAATGATCTGACAGCGTGCTTGGAAGCGGACTGGGTTGTTGAAGCCGTCGCGGAGAACCTGGATCTGAAGCGGCGACTGTTTCAGCGCTTGGAGCTTTTCATCGGGCCAACGACGGTTGTGACCAGCACCACGCGCTATCTCTCTCTGGCAAGCCTGCTGGAGGATAGAAATGAGCTTCTCCAGGAACGCTTTTTCGGGACGCATTTTACGTCGCCGCCACGCTATCATAAGCTACTTGAGGTCATCCCTACGGCTTCGACCAACCCGGGGCTTCTCGCGCAGTTTTGCACGTTTGCGGAGGAGCGTCTTGGGCACCGGGTGGTTGTGGTACGTGATAGTCCTGGCTTTGTGGCAACCCGTGTCTTTACGGCGCACTTTTTTGATGTGCTGCACCTTGCTCTGGAGAGTGAGCTGGATGTTGAGCAAGTGGATGCGCTCACGGGCCGTTTGATCGGGCGCACCCGTGGGATCTTTCAGACGGCGGATCAGCTCGGCCTAGACGCACTTTTGCAGCAGGCACGGGCACTGGCCGTCGCACTTCCCGATGACCCCTTGCACAATCGCCTGACCCTGCCTGCCTTGCTGGAAACCATGCTGGCCAATCGAAGCTGGCGGGGATTCTGGCCCCGTGAGGGAAACCTCGTTTTGGACTTAGCGACGGGAACCTATCGTGCGCCCCGCACCGTCCACCCCGACCCACAGGACTCGTTTCTGATCTGGATACAGGAGAGCCTTTTTGCCTACCTTGACGCGATTCGCCCTCAGATCGCGAGCAGCGAGGTCACGGTTGACCAGGCAATGGAGTGGGGCTTTGGGTGGGATAAAGGGCCTTTTGTTCTGGAGGCGGAGCGGCGCGGCCGTCTCTACGCGGTACCGTCACCCGCACCAGAGTACCTTGAGCTCAGTCACTGGCCCGTGGTGGAGCAGGGGCCGCTGGGCGCGTTCCGTGATCTGGGCGACGGCGTGGCGTGCTTTTCTCTTCATCCCCCCCAGAATCGTCTGACGATGGCGACTCTCGATATCCTTCTGTTGGCGCTGGAACGCGCCGAGCGGGACTTTATCGCGCTCGTCGTCACAGGGGAGAGCCAGGACTTCACGGCGGGGTTCTCTCTCCAGCGCTGGTGGAATGCGATTGAACGCGGCGATTTTGACGAAATTGAGACGGATATTCGATCGGCACAGGCTGTGTACTTACGGCTTTCTCAGGCACGCGTCCCTGTGGTCGGGGCGGTTCAGGGCTATACCCGCGGGGGGGGGGCAGAGCTGGTACTGCACCTTCCGTCGTTACACCTCGCGCCGGAGACCTACTTAGGGCTGACTCAAGTTAGTGCGGGCCTGCTACCCAGTTTCGGCGGAATCTCCGAGCTCTACACCCGGCTGGGCGATGCGCGTCAAGTCCTCCAGTTGGTGATGGGAGGGCAGATGACAACCTCCGCCCACGAGGCCCAGCGCCGTGGGTTTCTGCGCCCCACCGACACAATCGCCCGCAACGGGGATCGTCTGTTTTATGAAGCCCGGCAGCAGGCACTGGAGCTTTCCGACGCCCCGCGTGCCTCGGCACCTCTCTCGCCCGCCCCGTGCGATCCCGCCCCGCTCCGCGCCGCAATGGCCGAGCTGCACGCCGCGGGGCGCATCACGGCGCACGAGCTACGCCTCTCCGAAGCGGTGATCCAGGTTCTCACAGGCGGCCCCAACGATTCCGCTTCGTTGCGAGATCGCGAGCGCATCGCTTGTCTGGAGCTCTGCCATGAGCCGCTGACCCAAGCGCGAATTCGCCACTTACTCGAAACGGGTGTGCCTCTGCGAAACTAATTGCGCTTGGGAGAGATTTGGGAGAGTGGGGTTGTAGAGTCTTTTCATGAACGAACCATGGAGTATCCAGCTTTTTGGAGGACTTCGCGTCCGGCAGGCGGAGCGCGTCATCACCCGCTTCCGTACTCAGAAGACAGGAGCCCTCCTCGCCTACCTCGCCTACCACAAACAACAAAGTCACTCACGAGAAGTCCTCATCGAACTCTTCTGGCCAGAGACAACCCCCGAGTCCGGCAGGCACAACCTCAGCCACGCACTCTCCAGCCTCAGAAGCCTACTCGAGCCGCCCGGAGTGCCCGCAGGAACCGTCCTCATCGCCGACAGGTTCACCGTCGAGCTTAACCCCGATGCCTTCACCACCGATGTCGCACAGTTCGAGCAGGCACTCCGAAGCGCCGCACAGGCAAGAAACACTCCCGAGCACGCGCCGCTGCTGGCACTCGCCCTAGAGAAATGCACCGGCGAGCTGCTCCCTGGCTACTACGAGGACTGGATCGAGCCCGCCCAGGAGCGCATCCGGCAGCGCTTCGAGCAGGCCGCAACACAGCTCAGCGCTCTCCAAGAAAGAGAAGCCACACCAGAAGCTCCCGCTCCCGTCACGGCTCCCACAAAAGTTGCTGTGGAGAATGTGCTTCCCACGGGCACGGTTACGTTTCTGTTCACCGATATCGAGGGCAGCACCAAGCTCTGGGAGCGAGTGGGCGATGTCTTCCGTTCCGCACTCTCCACCCACCATGC
>JANNDD010000469.1:0-4065 GCA_031387365.1 Armatimonas sp.
GAGCTTGCCTGGAACAAAGAGTTTGCCGGGCGCTTCACCTACGCCAGCACGGCGGAGAGTAAGGAGCTTGCCAAGCTCACGGGCAACACGCTCAAGGAGGGCGTCTTACTCATCGAGCCGGATGTCTTTGGGATGACCGGAAAAGTTGTCAAGGAAGTACCAGGGAGCCAGCTTGCCAAGCTCACCGAGGCATTTCAGGCAACCCTCAAGACCCATGTCAAACTCACCAAGACTCGCCGCGAGCTGGCCGACCGTGGCCTCAAAGAGGGCATCTACTACGAGACCGGGATTCCCGTCAGTGGCCAGGGCGAGGCCAACGACCGTGCTCGCTACAAGCAGATGCTCGATTTCTATAAAAAGAAGGACTGAAAAAAACTCTAAAACATCCAGATGCGGTAGGGTTGCAGACCCGTGGCAAGCGCGAAGACCTCCCAGAACGTCCCGACCAGAAACTCCCCGCATACCACGCCGAGGGCCAAGGGGATAGCGGCACGGTAGGTTGACAGGCCGCCGTAGCGCAGCACGAGGGCCTTGAGGAGCCAAGCGAGAAAGAGCGGCACCGCGACCATCATGGTGTTCCAGCTCCCGGAGATCGCAAAACCCACGGGGTTGAACGGGCTGGTGATCCAGACACGGCGTAGCAGAATCAGACCCAAGGTAAGGATACCTCCGACCAGTAGCTCCGTGATCGTCGTGGCGTTGGGAGGTGTCGTGCGGCCTGGGAGCGCGTGACCGAGTAGAGCGCACTGAGCGCTGTGAGGCCCGTTTGCCCGAGTGCATAGCCGCCAAAGATTCCGACTAAGGGGCCGTCGGGGCCCAGGAACGCCAGGTTGTGCATCGGCAGGCCAAACTCCGCACGCAAACGAGTCACAAAGAGCGCCATGAGCAGCAGATAGAGTAGCACCAGGGCGGCGGCCCAGAGCGGCCCAGCCCGGGGAGAGACTATCGCCCGCCCACCACTGCACTTTCAGAGGGATCAGGGGCAGCGACGGATAGAAAGTTGCGAGGCCGTTCCAGATATCCAGCCCCGCCGCGAGCGCAAAGCCCAGCCAGAAGAGCGGCGTGCGCCAGAGAGAAGACTTCGGAGCCGTGAGCTCAAGGGGTAGCGCCCACGTCGGGAGCGTCGCCCGTGCGGTCGCCAGCCAGTCCGAGCCGGGCTCACTGCGCCCGGGGAGCGCAGCGGGAAACATCAGCGACGGCACGAGAATCCCCAAATTCTCCCAGCAGACAAACGCCCCACTGAGGCCCATGAGGGTGTAGAGCGCCAAGAGCTCCGGCCGAGTCAGGCGGTGTTTCACAGGGACGAGCTGGTTGAGCAACACGATCACCGCCAGCGCGACCACAACGGGATAGCAGAGCGTCAGCCCCGTGGGCGTGGCGTAGTTCTCCGGCTGCTCCATCCGCAAGATCAAGTAGCCCACTGCCAGTGCTAGCGGGAGCCCGCGAACCAGCACCAGTGCCGGGCGGAAGCGTGGCAGTGTGGCTTTACTGCTCATGAGGGCACTCTACCTGATGGGGGCGCTTCTACTCTTCGATATTTAGAACGCCTGGCATGTGCTCAAGTGGAGGGCAAAGATCAAGCAGAGTTGAGAAGTATCAACTCTGCCTCTTGTGATTGCGTCAATAATTGGCCATACTGAGCCATGGCTGGTACGAACCTGATTATTGACTGTGATGTCCACCCCAGCGCGTCGAAAGAGCACCCGCTGGACCCGTACGTTCCCGTTGCGTTTCGGGAGGCGCTCAAGCAAGGCATGGCTGCCGGGCCGGGGCAGGGCTACGCGAACCCGTTTGGGGTGGATCGCCGTGATGCGGCCTGCAACGATCCCCAGCAAGTGGCGCTCGATCATCTGGATAGGTACGGCATCTCCTACGGGGTCTTGCAGCCGCCGGGGCTGGGGGTGAGCCTGACGCATAATATTGACATGGGCTCCGCGCTGGCCCAAGCGTGGAACGAATGGCAAATCGCGGAGTGGCTCTCGGTGGACCCGCGCTACCTGGGCTCGGTCTGTGTTAATACGAGCGATCCCGGGCGTGCGGTTGAGCTGATTCGTGAGTACGGCAAGCACCCGCAGATGAAGCAGGTGATCGTGAGCGGCGAGAGCGTGGATCTCTACGGCCACCGGCGCTACTTCCCGATCTTTGCGGCCTGCGAAGAAATGGGCCTGCCCTTTGCGATGCACCCTGGCCGCGAGGGGAGCCTGCGCTCCTCGACTCCCGTGGGTAGGCCGTCGAGCTACTTTGAGTGGCACTCGGGCATTCCCATTACCTACCAATCGCACGTGATTAGCATGACCTGCGAGGGAGTCTTTGCGGCGTTTCCGGGCCTGCGCGTCGTGTTGGTGGAGGGCGGCGTGGCCTGGCTGGTACACACGCTCTGGCGGCTCGATAAGAACTTCAAGGCGCTCCGTAGCACCACCCCGTGGCTGAAAAAGCGACCGTCGGAGTATATTCTGGACCACGTGCGGCTCACGACCCAGCCACTGGAGGAGCCCGATAACCCGGAGCACCTCGCGCAGGTCTTTGCGATGATCCAAGCGGAGCGGACGGTCTGCTTTGCCAGTGATTTCCCGCACTGGGACTTTGACGATCCCCAGCGCGCCTTTCCTAAAACTATCAGCCCCGAGGTTCTCAAGCGCATCTTCTACGACAATGCCGCCGAGCTGTATGGGCTTCCGACAAGGCAGGAGAGAGAGGAAATTTTATGAGCGACTATCCTAACGGTTTTGGTAGCGAGAACGAGGCGCTCGACACGGCGTTTCGGATTATTGATGAAGCAAAGCCACCCAAGGCACGTGAGCGGGGGCGCTTGGTGGTCTGCGCCGCCAGTGAGCTTGCCCCCGGCCAGAAGCGCGTGGTCACCGACCCCGAGACCGATGCTAGTATCGGGGTTTTCAATATCAACGGGGAGTTCTTTGCGCTTAAGAATGTCTGCCCCCACTACGGTGCGCCGCTCTGCCAGGGCTCGGTACACGCCACACACCGCCCGTCGCCTGTCTTCACCTACCGCCCGGACCTGCAAGACCGGGTGCTGCGCTGCCCTTGGCACGGCTGGGAGTTCGATATTGTCACGGGCAAGGCGCTCTACGATGCCAAGAGCCGGGTGGCGACCTATGCCTGCGAAGTTGATAGCAGCGGCGACTTAGCGGTGCTTCTCTAACGATGGGCTACCCGCTTCACAGTGTGACAGATTTGTAAAAAAAGCTCTGCTTAAAAACCGAAAAATTAGGGCATACTGAGGACAAGGAGTTTATAAAAAATGCGTCCCAATTTACCCATCACCATTGCGGCTTTTGCCACTCTCGCCTTACCTACCCTCTCCCATGCTCAAACTAAAACCCCCGCTCTTCCCCCGCTCGTCAACATTGCGGGACTAGATCCTAAAGGCAATATTGCGGGTTTTCAGACCTACTTTGAGGTATCTGCATTTTCCTTTGGTGCCAGCAACCCAGCGAGCATTGCTTCAGGGAAGATAAGTCCAAGTAAACCAAATTTCTCTGAGTTATCTTTTCAACGTTCCTCCGACCTGATTTCCACTGAACTATTGGGCGCTCTCACAACGGGCAGAGTATTTGCCACTGTGACCATAAAACTTGGAGGCGATATTACCATAACACTATCCGACGTACGAATAACAAGCTATCAATTAAGTAATCCGCAGGAGAATAAGCCTATGGAGCAATTAAGCCTTGCCTTCGGAAAAATAAAATTCGAAAAAGAAGTCACTGAGAAGAATGGCACCAAAGCGAAACCCGTCTCCATGACATGGGACCTTGTTAACTCTAAAAGCTAGTTTCCTAGACAAGTATTGTGAGCAATACTTGTTTACGATGCCCGGCTCAGCTCCGAGAGCCGAAGAAGCTCTTTTTCACTCAGGGCACAGTTGAAGACCGCCACCCCGCCGATCCAGCCGGTGAAGCCGACACTGCGCGAGCTGTGGATCACGCGGCCAACCGTGAACGGCCCGCCGCTGGTGGCGTCTTTGGGCGTGTAGATGCCGTGCGGGTACCACCAGGGATTCAGCCGGAGCGCCGCCAGCTCGCGTGTTTGCCGCGTGACTTTTAC
>JANNDD010000051.1:0-4189 GCA_031387365.1 Armatimonas sp.
CGGGGGCTGCGATTATCCCTGGCAAGAGCGATCAGAGCCGTCTCGTGCGGATGCTGACCGGAGCACAAAAACCGATTATGCCGCCCGGCTCCGGGCTGAAGCAGCCCGATATTGATATCATCCGGCGCTGGGTGGATGCCGGAGCAAAGCTCGATACGGTGGCGATTACGGGCACAAAGGCCCCCGCGGTGGTAAAAGCGGCAACGGCGGCAACCGTCATGCCGATTCCCAAGCCCGTGGGTAAGACTCTCAGCATCGCGGCCCCTGTGAATGCACTGGCGTTTTCCCCGGATGGCAAGCTTCTAGCCGTCGGAACCTACCGGCGCGTGCTGCTCTGTGACCCGGTGAGCCGAACCGTCCTCAAGATCTGGAGCGGGCATTTAGACACCGTGCGCTCGCTGGCGTTCTCTCAAGACGGCAAGTGGCTTGTGGCAGGCGGCGGGATGTCGGGCGCGATTGGTCAAGTGCGACTCTGGAGCATCCCCGATAGCAAAGAGACGCTCGTGTTTGGCGATCATACCGACACCGTGCAAGGGGTTGCGTTCTCGCCCGACGGCAAGCTAGTTGCCTCCGCGAGCGCGGATCGCAGCCTCAAGATCTGGGAGGCTACCACGGGCAAGCTCAGCCAGACCCTGAGAGATCACGCCGATGCCGTCTCCGGGGTAGCGTTCTCCCCCAGCGGTAAGCTCCTCGCCTCGTCTAGCAACGATAAAAGTGTCAAAATCTGGGATGTCGCCAGTGGCAAGCGCCTCTACTCACTGGGAGCGCATGACGAACCCGTTACGGATCTGTGCTTTACACCGGGAGGCCAGCTCTTAAGTGCCAGCACCGATAAGTTCGCCAAGCTCTGGAATATCGCCCCGGAGAGTGGCGGCCACGTCCGCAACTTCGGTGGCCACGGACAGAGTATCTTCTCCGTCACGGTGAGTGCCGATGGGCAGCTCGCGGCGACGGCCTCGGGGGACAAGACCATCCGTGTCTGGAATGTGGGTAGTGGTGGCACGATAGCCACGTTTAGCGACCCCAAGGACTGGTGCTACGCCGTGCGCTTCAGCCCGGATAAAAAGCACCTCGCGGCGGGAACCTGGGACGGTCAAGTCTTTCTCTGGAGCCTCGATCCCAATAAATTAGAGGGGAGCTTCTCGACAAAATGAGAGCCCTCACGAAAGTTATGGGTCTGGTGGGAGCCTTGCTCCTGACTCTCCCCGCCACTGCGCAAACGCTGCGCCCGAAAGTGCGCTCCATCGTGCCCACCGGCGGCCAGCGTGGCACGAGCGTGGAGTGTGTTATCGCGGGGGTGAATATCGGCTACGGCACGGCGCTGCTCTTCGAGAACCCAGGTATCACCGTCGCCACGCTCAAGCCAGAGACGCCAGCGGCGGGCGCGAAGAACCCGGAGAGCAAGCTCACGGCAACACTCGCACTTGCGCCAGGGCTGCCGCCAGGGCGCTATGTCTTTCGCGTCGCCACACCGCTAGGAAGCTCGGAGCCGGGCTATGTGGTTGTGGGGCAGTGGCCGGAGCTTACGGAGAAAGAGCCTAATAACACGCCACAGACAGCGCAAGCCCTCATGGGGCCGGTGACTGTCAATGCCAAGAGCGACGGCGGCGAGGATGTGGATGTCTACAAAGTTACGCTGACCGCAGGCGAGCCGTTTGTCGCCGAGGCGCAGGCGGGTTCGTCGCTAGGTGCAGCGGCCACGATGGAGCCAGTGCTGGTGCTGCGCGACACCGATGGCCACGATGTCGCCTCGGCAAGCGCTCTGGCACGCCCCGATGCCCGCTTGATTTTCACCCCACGCAAGAGTGGGGAGTATTTTTTGGTTGTCCGGGACCTACGCTATCAGGGCAGTGCGGATCACCACTACCGGCTCAGTATTGGCAAGCTCCCCACCATCACCAGCACCTTTCCGCTGGGCGGACAAGCAGGTAGTACAGCACGTCTAGCACTTACGGGCGTGAATTTGCTCACCACGGAGACGACGTTCGCGCTGCCCTCTGAGCTCCCTTTCGATCCGATGCCGTTTACGCAAGGTCTGCGACTCGATGTGAGCCCCTTCCCTGACACCGTCGAAGCTGAGCCAAACGATAGCGTCAAGCTCAGCCAGCTCATCGCACTGCCAGTCACGGTGAATGGCCAGCTCACCTCGCCCTCGCCAACACGCCCGGATGTAGACTGCTTCCGTTTTGCCGCCACGAAAGGCCAGGTAGTCTTGCTCGAAGTTTTTGCGGCGCGGCTGGGCTCCCGGCTGGACGGCGTACTCACGGTGCTCAACAAAGACGGTGGCGAGCTCGCGAGCAACGACGATGCTCGTGGCAAGGATCCGTTTTTAGCCTTCACTGCCCCCGACAATGGCGAGTTCACGGTACGCATCTCGGATCTCAATGGTCGCTCTGGCCCGGAGTTTAGCTACCGCCTGCGGGTTGCTCCCGCCACGCCGGAGTTTGCACTCACGGTCGCGCCAGACTGCCTGAGTATCGCACCGGGCGATCGCATCCCTGTAATTGTCAGTGCCACCCGCCAGTACGGCCTAGATAGCGAGATCGCGCTGAGCTTTACGGGGCTCCCGCCCGGTGTCCAGCTTGTTGGGACGCCACAGATCCCACGCGGCCAGAGTGAAGTGACCCTGTTTCTCACCGCCGATGCCAGCGCGGCACCGTCGCCCACCGTTCCCTTGCGCGTCACCGGAAGTGCGCAGAACCTCACGCGCCTCGCCCGAGCCCTGCAAGAGGAGTACGTCAAAGAAGGCGACGTGCTCAAGCGCACCACGCGCCCTGTGCCCTTGCCACTTACCAGTGTCACCGGCCCCGCCGATGTCACGGTCGCTCTTGCCAGCGAGCGTGTCGAGCTCAAAGCGGGCCAGACCGTCGAGCTGATCGTCAAGCTGACACGCAAGCCGGGCTTCGAGGCGAAAGTGCCCTTGATTCTCACCGGCTTGCCGACGGGTGTCACGGTCACCAACCCAGAAGTGCCCGAAAAACAAAGCGAGCATAAACTCATCTTCAAGGCTGAAGCAAACGCCGCTATCGGGGAAGTGCGCCTCACACTCACCGCTCGTTCTGTGGTGGATGAGCTACGCTTCACCCCGCATGTCGCCCCTCCAATCACGCTCAATGTCAGCAAATAACCTCACTTGGGAGCAGGCGATCCAGGTCTTCGTGGACGGCTTTTGCTTTACGCGCAGCTTCACCCACCCGTTTCTCTCCGAGCGGCTTGACACAACGCTTTGGCGGCTCTACGATGCCCCGCGCCGCCGTCCGAGCGACACTTACCGTGGCGAGGAGTATGTCGCTTGGGAGCTACCGCCCGCTGAGGTTGACCGCCAGGCACGTGCACTAGCCCGAGATAAGTTCACGATCTGCTACTTGCTCCCACACGGCACCGATGACACGGCGATGCGCGCCGCGTTCAAAGCACTGGGCTACCGCCTGATGGCAACGGAGCCGTTTCTGGCCCACGATCTCACGAACATCCCCACGGTACCCGAGCGCTTTCCCGTTCGGCGTGTCTTGACTACTGAGCAGGCCGAGGCGCTGGCGAAAACCGCAGGGCGACGGCAGATTCTCCCGGAGTTTCTGACACAGAACCCGCCCCCCATGCGCCAGTACATCGCGCTCGATGAGGCCGTCCCCCAGACCGTGGGCTGGGTGAGCAGTGTCGCGGCCGCTGGGTGCGGCTGGTGCAACAGCATGTTTGTGCTCACTGCCTACCGTCGCCAGGGAATTGCCCGTGCGCTACTCGCACGGATGCTCACCGACGATAAAGCGGCGGGTGCGGCGGCTAACGTCTTGCTTGCCAGCCACGCGGGCGCACAGCTCTACCCTACCGTCGGCTATACCCAAATCGGAACGCTCTACCTCTACACCCCACCCCGCCGGGCCTCGTGAAGGAGGCAGACACCGGGCTTCGCCCTGCTGGCCTGCGGCCTCAAAGTCGCTCCGCGACAGGGGCACAGTTTAACTATGGAGACGGGAGGACTATTGTGGGAAAATCATTCGATGCACGGAAATCTTGGGTTCGAATATGGCACACTTTCTTTGTGCTTGGTCAATACCTTCGCCAAAATAGCCTGCCTTTTCAGAAGGCATATGTCGTGTCGCCAAGAATAAATCTCAAGGCGAAAGTTCCATTTTTGAGACCGATTTTGAGGCCGACGACCTGCAAGAAATAGCCTTGCCTTCCGGATGGA
>JANNDD010000062.1:0-9546 GCA_031387365.1 Armatimonas sp.
CTGTTGCCCGGCTTTCTGCTGGGGCTCTTTGCGGGTGCCTGGCTGGATCGGCGTGCCAAGCGCCCGGTGATGATCGCCTGCGATGTCCTGCGCTTTCTGCTCGTGATGAGCATTCCCGCGCTGGCGCTCACGGGCAAGCTCACGCTGGGCTCTCTTTTTGCCGTCGCGCCGCTGATGGGCATTCTCTCTACGGTCTTCGACATCGCCTACCAGAGCTACCTGCCCGAGCTGGTTCAGGGCGAAGCACTGGGCCGTGCCAACAGCCGCCTCTCCGCCAGCGCCGCCGTCGCCGAGGTCTGTGCGTTCTCGGTCTCTGGCTGGCTGGTGCAGCACTTCGGTGGCCCACAAGCGCTACTTATAGACGCCGCCACTTTCCTGCTCAGTGCCCTCTCGCTGGCGTGGATCCGAAAACCCACCTCCTCCTCTCCGGCAAGCGAAGAGGGGGCCGGGGGGAGAGGTAATCAGGGGACTGGACTTTTCCTGGAAGCTGTCGAGGGCCTGCGCTACGTGGGGCGGCAACGCCTGCTACGGGCACTGGCCCTAGCCCAAGTCGCCCTCTCTTTCTCCATGTCACTGCTGAGCCCCTTGGTTCTACTCTTCATGACCCGAACTCTTGCGCTGGAGCCAAAATTTCTGGGAATGGTCTTCGCCGTTGGAGGCGTGACTTCCCTGCTAGGAGCAGCTTTTGCGGCCCCCCTGGCCCAGCGTTTCGGGGTGTACCGCGCTACTGCCTTGAGCTTCGGGCTGATTCCCTTGGGCATGCTAATGATCCCGCTTGCCCCGATTCGTAGCGCTCTAAGCTATGGGCTCCTCACCGCCAATCAGGTCATCACCGACCCCGGGTGGACGATCTTTGAGATACACCAGACCACCCTGCGCCAGCAGCTCGCGCCAGAGAAGTTGCTAGGGCGTGTGAATGCGGTCACGAAAGTCGGGGGGCTGGGAGCGAGCCTGCTGGGGACGCTACTCGCAGGCGTGCTCGGCGATAGGGTCGGCCCTCGACCTGTGCTTTTTGCCGGTGTTGGCTTGGCCTTTGTCGCGGCGATTCTCTTTGCACGCGAGTTATCCACAGGTTATCCACAGGCTGTGGATAACTCTTGAAACTTGAAATCGGCCAAAAAGAGGATGCGAGAGTTTACTGCACGCGGCTATGCTGATAGACATGCAAGTGCATTCCATAGGTGTGTTTTACGGCAGTACGACGGGAAATACGGAAGAGGCTGCCGACGAAATTACACGAGTTCTTTGTGCGAGTACCGACGAGGCCACGGTTCGGGCGATCAGTGTGAGTGGGATGAACCCGGAAAAGCTCCTCGACTTCGAGGTGCTGGTTGTCGGTTGCCCCACTTGGGATGAGGGACAGCTCCAGAGCGACTGGGAATGTCTGTTGCGGCGTTTCGGGGAGCTACGGCTGGAGGGCAAGCCCGTGGCGCTCTTTGGCTCGGGCGATGCGCTCTGCTACCCGGAGACATTTCAGGATGCCATGGGCATTCTGGGCAGCGAGCTACGAGCACGTGGTGCACGGCTAATCGGGAGCTGGCCCACCGACGGCTACACCTTTGAGACATCCCGAGGGGTCGAGAACGGGCGATTTCTAGGACTTGCACTCGACACCGACGATTCCTGGAGCTTAACGCGCTCGCGCATCGCCACCTGGTCGAGCCAGCTTCTCACAGAGCTTTCAGAGCTGCCCTAGACTTTCTAGGGAGGCACTTTCTACTTGGGTTTTGCCCGCACCATGAACCGCTCAACCATATCAAGGGCGGTTGTATTATTCGGATCTTTTTTCAGAACCTCAAGCACCAAGCGCTGTGCCTCATCAAGGCTACCCAAGGTTGCCTCCTTGCGTGCGAGCTTGAGCGTGCTCTGCGCATCGCCCGGACTCATTAGGTAGCGGCGACGAAGCAGGGCGTGTTCTTTCTCTTCTTGCCTACGCAGCGCCGCTTGCTGATGGAGCAGTGGCGCTTTCGGATCCCCTTTGCTCGCCTGTAGTAGGGCCAGATCCTTGAGTAGCGCTGTCGTCATTCCTCCCAGCTTTCCGGCTTTTTCGATGAGCTCTCCAGCCTCAGTGGGTTTCTTAAGCTGGAGCAGAACATGTGCCTTCTGCTGAAGCGCGGCAGGGTACTCCGGGCGCACTGCCAGAGCGGTATTGAGTTCTATAAGCGCGGCAGTGGGGTCGGGTTTGATGCGACCGTACTCGCTCAGGAGCCACCCTTTCATGTAGTGGTACTGCGCCTTAAGCTTAGGCTCCTGAGGCATTGCCTCCAGCACTTTCCACGCCTCTGTGCGTGCTCCCGTTTGGGCGAGGAGCCGTGTCAGGGCAAGGGGGGCCATCTCGCTTAGAGGCTCCAGCTCGTGCGCTTTTGTGAGGGCTATAATGGCCTCGGGAAGCTGACCCGTGCCCTCGTAGAACTGGGCAAGCTGTACCTGCGCTAGAGCATCTTTGGGATCACGGCGAACGGCTTCCTGTGCCAGGGGAGCCGCTTGGAGAAACCTCCCCGCCATGTTCTGTAGCTCGGCCAGCCTGCTGAGAACCCTCGGCTCTGAGGGAGCAACCTGGTGTAAGGTCTGGAGAAGTTGGATGGCTCGGTCAAGCTGATTACTATCCACGGCAAGCTGGGAAAGCATCCAATAAGCCGGAGGAAAGCTCCGGTTGATACGCAGAGACGTCTCAAACGAGGCAGCAGCCACCTCCCGTTCCCCTTTTTCGAGGGCAACCAAGCCTCGTTGAAACGAGAGTTGCTCTGGCGGCGGCGGTGGGGCACTCTTGGGACATCCCATAAGCATTAAGGAAAGGCACGGTAAGAGGGGGATGAGGAAGCGCATGTGTATCAAGGTACCTACTTTCGTCGTGGGAGCGTCCCCGTGATGCCTTTTCCTTCTGTGAGGATATAGCAATAATCTGCCTCCAGTGCCTCTAGGGTCTCGCGGGTTCCCGACGGCCACTGCACCTCTAGCTTGTCCACTTTGGTCTGTGCTCCCAGGCCGAAATAGACACGAGGATCGCTAGCACACAGAAAACTACTGGCAGAGCGTACCGACTCTAGACGGATTTTGTCTGCACTAATAAGACGCAGGCGGGTTTGGTAGCCATCTTTATTGCTCTTGATGCCAATCGTCTTAAAGGAAATCCAGTGATTCGCGCTTTGATCTTGGTTGCGCAAGAGCTGGGGGGAATCGTTCTGGTTGGTAAAGAGCGCATCCATTCGGCCATCATTATCGAAGTCTCCCACAGCAAGCCCTCTTGCCACGGTCGGGGTCGCCAGTGGCCCCAGGCTCTCCTTGACATCTCTGAAGCGCTTACCCTCTTCGCTATGAAGAAGCTGCTTGGGCTGCTTCATTCCCTCCAAGCCTTTTCCTTCACGCTGCACATGGCCATTGGCGGTCAGCAGATCCGGCCAGCCATCGGCATCGTAGTCTAGAAAAGCGCAGCCAAAAGAGAGATAGGGCAGGTGGAGAGGCCCCACTTGTGTCATCGTGCTCACATCGTCAAAGAAACCTGAGCCAGAGTTCTTAAAGAGGGCATTGGGGGTGTTCTGAAAATTAGTAACAAAGAGGCTTTCCTGTCCACTATGGTCGTAGTCCGTGATGGCAATTCCCATCCCCGCCATGAGTGCGCCCGAAGTGGAGAAGGCACAGCCCGCCTCCGTGCCAACGTCCTTAAAGCGCTTACCTTTTAGGTTTTTCCAGAGAAAGTTCCCCGACAGATCGTTGGCTACATAGATATCGCTCCAGCCATCACTATCAAAATCTATAAAACTAACCGCCAGTCCACGGCCTTTTTTACTGCTTATACCCGTCGCCTTACTCACATCGCTAAAACGTGTACCTTCATTATGAAAGAGCTGGTGCTCATCAATGGGATAGATTTCGGGCGCACAGTAGTCTCGCTCGCCGTTGCTGCCCTTGCAGATTTTATCTTTGGATTTCTCCCAGGGGCAGTAGTAACAAATATAGAGATCCAGCCTACCATCGTTGTCGTAGTCGCCAAAGGCCGCGCTGGTGGCATAGCCGGTACTATGGCGCTGATTGAGCCCCCAAGCTGCTGTGACATTGGTAAACTTGCCGCTGCCCTTCTCATTGTGGAAGAGATGATTGCCTGCAAACGAGGTAATAAAAAGATCACTGTAACCGTCGTTGTCTATGTCTCCTATGGTCACTCCATGGCAGTAGCCTAGCGAGGCATCCAGCCCAGAGCCGGGAGTGGCATCGCGGAATTTCCCCGTGCCATCGTTGAGATAGAGCTTGCATCGCCCGTTTTCGGGCGCATCCATACGATCTAGCGTGCCGGACTGGATCAGAACAATATCCAGCCAGCCATCGTTGTTGAGGTCAAAGAGCGCCCCACCTGCAGGGGTTGTCTCTGGAAAGTAGAACTTGTTTTGTTTGGCCCCATTCTCGTGATGGAAGACAATACCCGCACGCTGCGTAACATCCTCAAAGAGCGGAGGCGCTCCGGTTGGCTTTGAAGGCGTAGGACGGGTCGTAGGTGGGCACCCCATGAGGGCCATGCCCGCAAGTACAACCAAAGAAAAGGCCAGCGCAGGGTATTTCATCGGGTCTGATTGGCCTGGGTACGGGCAAGCGTCTTTGCCATTAGCTCCGCGAATGCTTTTTTAGATTCGGGGTCTCCCGGTTTGAGCTTGAGCGCAACCGTAAGAAAGTACCCCGCCTTCCGCAGATCTCCGTTCCGAAGCGTGATCTTGCCAACTTCTCGGTGGGCATCGAAGTTCTCAGGCTCCAGAGAGCACTTTTTCGTCAGTACATTGAGTCGGTTGGTCTCATCCCGTAGCTCCTGGAAGCGCGCCCGTGCCTCGGTTGCCTGAGTGGGCTTACCGGCTCGATCATAGGCGGTTGCCAGCTCGAAAGGGACATCCATCTGTCGCGGAGAAAGCTTACGCGCTTGTTCAAGCTGTAGGATCGCCTCGTTCCAGCGGCGCTGGCGCATATAGAGCCGACCTAGCTGGAAACGGGCGAAACCGTAGAGAGGAAAGAGCTGGAGGGCATGAAAGAGATCCTTCTCAGCCGTTTTCAGCGCCTCCGTGGAGCCATTGTTCTCAAGCGCCACGAGAGCACGTAGAGCATATGCCATGGGCTTGTCGGGCTGCACCTGAATCATGACCTCTGTCACGGTGCTAAGCTCATCGTATTTTTTCTGAGCGCTCAGTGCTTCCACAGACATTTGAAGCACTTCAGGGTCCCGGGGCTGGAGCGCCCTCAGCTTTTTCAGGCTACTAAGCTGTTCCTCGGTATGGTTCATGTAGCCGCTCACAAAGGCGACTATTTGGAGCGAGGAGGCATCTTTGGGATTACGAGCAATGGCTTCTTGTGCCCACTTATAGGCATCCACTTCATCGCCAGCCCGCAGTGTAGAGATGGCAAGCCCGGTAAAGGCGTGGGGAGTCTCTGGTGCCAACTCGACTATTTTCTTAAAGGCCAGCTGCGCCTTATTCCACTGTTGGGTATTGAGGTAGAGATCGCCCAGAAGCTGCCAGGCCTCTACCGATTTAGGAGCGAGCTGGGTGGCTTTGAGCCACGCCTGTTCCGCGTTGCCCGCCTCACCCCGACGAGTCAGCTCCTGGCCTAGTTCCACTTGGCGTTTCACAGGCGCGGCAATGAGCTGCCCTCGCACGATCACTCCCCAGAGCAGTCCTGCCGCAAGCAACCCACTACCCGCAACCCAGCGTTTTGTGACAGGAGTCAAGGCCATAGCGTCAAGCGACTAGCGCCCGCCCTGGCCGCCACCATAGCCACTACCCATAGATCTGCCACCCTGGCCACCGCCACCGTAGCCACTACCCATGGATCGACCCTGGCCGCCGCCTTGACCGCCTTGGCTCGGCCCGCCACTATAACCCGCCATTCCGTTGCCAGTTCGTTGCTGCTGGTAGCGTTTCTGCTGCGCATCTTTTGCCGCTTGATCTGATCCACCGCTAGAGGGACGATTGAGAAAGAGGATTCCCCCGACGAGTGTGGCAACCAGAAGAACACCAATGACACCAAACATCAGGGGTTTGGAAATCTCTTGTTTCATATGTTATTTTCCTGAGTCACAAAGGGGAGTCCCTCAGACAGTATCAGTGTCTGAGGGACTCTTATTGTTTTCTGAGAACAAAACCTACTTGAGTAGGTTACAGATCGCTCCAACACCAATATCCCAACCCCAGCCGCTACGCAGGGTCGTGTCGGTATCGCGGGTATTGGAGTTATCACGCTGCCACTGGTTCTTGCTCAGCGGGAAGATGGTCTGGTTCCAAGCGCGGGAGGCCGCATGACCGTCCCAGTAGACAAAGTTTGCTCGGTTGCCATTGTGACGCATCACAGCATCACCGCCACACTGCCCGGAGTACTGGAACAGCCACTCGGGGTTGACATCGGCATCACGCCAGTTGGACTCCGTTACCGCGATTGTATCCGCGGGTTTCTCCAGGGCTGCATCGGAGAGCGGAGCAAGGTTGATCCATCCCGACTGAGCTGTGTCTCCTGAGGCGACCCAGGTGGAAGCGAAGCCATTCATTGTGTAGCCCTGCGGCATCTGCAGGTCTGGCTCCACACCATAGCCCTGTGCTTGATCGTTCCAGTTACCACTATTGCCGGTAGGAAGTCGGCCTCTTTTACCCCGCCCTGCCGTGGAAGACTTATTCGACGGACACGCCATGATGCCTTTATTCTTCAGGTAGGGCTGAAGTGCGTTGCGCCACATGAAACCCTCGTTCCAGTTGCCCCCTTCAAAAGGAAGACCAGTCTGGGGATTGTAGCCACTGCGCAGCGACGGGTAGATTTCATCGTAGTCTTGGGCGTACATACGCAGGGATGTACCGATCTGGCGCATGTTCGAGAGGCAGGCAATCATGCGTGCTTTCTCGCGTGCTTGGGCAAAGACGGGGAAGAGGATAGCTGCAAGAATCGCGATGATCGCGATAACAACAAGAAGTTCAATTAAAGTGAAAGCTCCCACACGGAGCCGGTTAGGCTGTTTCATTCCTAATTTCCTTATAACCCGACAACGGGTAAATGAATTGTTAGACTGCCCTCCGCCACCGCCGACATGAAGGCCTCAAACGCCAGTTTAACACCTACTCTAATAAAATGCAACTAGAATGCAACTGTTTTAGGACGGCTGAGGGCAGGGAAGGCTATTTGAGGCCATACCGACGTGCGGGGGGTGTGCTTTTTGCGCCCTTGATCGCACGCCAGAGGATCTCGTTGAGCTCCTCGTCGGCCTCAGACTCCTCTACCAGCGGGTTGAGCAGGCGCTCGCTGTCTTTGGCACGGTAGGCAGTGCGTCCGTTCACCTCCCCGATAATTGCTTTACTGGGCAAGATCGCTGTGTAGGGCGCGTCGTTGTCGGGCTTTGGTCCAAAGACGGTGAGTGGCGCCGCAGTGGCATCGTAGAGGGTCATGGGGTTCAGCCCTAAAAGTAGCTCCATAGTGCGCAGCATTGAGTCCGTGTTGAAGAAGCGGCTGTCGTGCGTGGCCCTAGGGACGAACGGGCTGATCACAAAGGCAATCGAGCGGTGCGCGTCCACGTGGTCGTAGCCGTTCTGGGCATCGTCTTCGAGCACAAAGATCGCTGTTTTCTTCCAGAGCGCCCCGTGGCTGACAGCGTCCACCAGCTGCCCGACGGCGTAGTCGTTGTCGGCGACCATGGCGCGAGGGCTGGACTGACCCACTGCTGTGCCCGCTGTGTGGTCTCTACCAAGGCGCATCAGCATCAGTTTGGGCATCTTTCCCGAGGCAAGCAGCTCCGTGTACTCGCGCTGCCATGCCGTGATGCGCGACTTATCGCCTCTCTTGCCGTAGGCCACTTTCTGCTTGGGCGCGGGCGGCAGGCCATGCTTGAGCCAAGCCTCAGAGTCTGCAAAGCTCGTGTCATAGACCCGGAACTCGTCGCTGGTGACCCCGATCAGGGCTTTCTTAAGCGGGGTCGTGCGCTCGTCGGTTGTGCCTTCCTCGGGCGTGGTGCGGGGCGCGGCCAGTGAGTCGGTGAACATGCCGTAGTTGCGAATTGAGACGCGCTTCTCGATGGCTTTGTCCCACAAGTAGCCGCCGGGCGCGGTGCCCACATCTCTGACACCCAGCCGGTCGGGAACCGCGCCGTTGTTGGTGCCCTCGTAGTCGTAGGGGCGCGTTTTACCGGTGTAGCCGTAGGGTACATTGCGGGCGACATACTCACTGGCCATCCCGCTCACCGAGTAGTTCCAGCCATCGCCGGAGACTTCAGCGGCGCAGTAGAAGTTATCCAGAAGCACAAAACGCTCCGCCAGTGCATGCAAGTTTGGCGTCACGTCGCGGCCAAAGAGCGTTAGGCTCGCATCGCCATTGCCCTTACCTAGGTCTCCCAGTACCTGATCATAGGTTCGGTTCTCTTTGACAATATAGATCACGTGTTCAATGCCCGGATTTTTCAGGGTTGCGCGTGCCCGATTGAGTGCGTTGTTTGCCAGCACCTGCGCCGTGGTTTGTTTTGTCGGCATCGGACTTGCAATGCGGCTGACTGTCCCCTCGATAATGTTCTGAATGTACTGCGGCTGAACCCCCTTAGCGACCTCCGCGGGCTTGCCGTTAGGGTTGCGTGCGTTTACGCCCTTCGCGTTGGCAACCAGCAGGCCGCCCTCCGTCATTGCCACTGCCGTCGGGTACCAGCCGGTGGGGAGATAGCCCCGCAGGCTTCCTGTTGTGAGATCCGCCACCGCCACGGCATTGAGATCGGCGCAGGCCACATAGAGTAAGTTACCCTTCACCGCCATCCCCATCGGTGTGACACCCGGAATCCCACGCGCCTCCGCCGGGCGCAGCAGAATCGTCTTCGTCACTTTATCCGTCGCCGTGTCTATCACGCTCACGGTGTCCGAGCCCGCATTGGCGACAAAAAGCCGTGTGCCGTCCACTAGAAGCGTCGTTGATTGTGCTCCCGTCTCGATGCGCCGCAGCACTTTTCCGGCCACGGGATCTACCACGTCCACGCCACCCGCCTGCTCGCTAGCGACATAGAACTTCCCGCTGGCAAACGCGACGCCCAGGGGATAGCCCGGCAGCCCCACTTTCTTTGACTCACCGTCCCCCAACTGAAAGATCGTCATGCTCCCCTTCAGCCCATTCTTAGGATCGCCCTCGCTGCTCGTCACGGCGAGATAGGAAAGAGAATTTACCTCTCCCACTGCCACTCCCGCTGCTTTTGGCACAGAGAGAGGCGTTTTTTTAATAATCGCTCTAAACTTAGACTCCACGAAGAAGCCATCTGCCATCAGAGAGTAGCCCTCCACGACATCATCGGAGCCACGGGCGGCGTAGAGCGTATTTCCGGAGAACGCGAGCCCGTAGTACAGCCCTGGCTTTTTTGTCCCGATGGCCTCAGGCGTGAGCGTGCTGACCACTTTTCCGGTCTTGGCGTCCAGCACCGTGAGCTGTGAGCGGGCACCGAGGCTGCTGACAATCACAAACTTCCCATCGGGCGAGGGCAGGAGCGTGGTAGGAAACGAGCCGACATTGACCTGCTCTCCGAGTGGCGTGATGCGCTTGCCATTAACGAGTGGGACGGGCGCA